>CAZGMU010000034.1:0-9558 GCA_964526975.1 uncultured Planctomycetaceae bacterium | reverse complement strand
TCACTCGCACCTGGCACGTGCAGATTGGACTGTTTTGGATCGCAACGGCCTGGCTCGCCGCGGGGCTGTTCATCGGCCCTCTCGTCAGCGAACGCGAACCGAAAGGACAACGCCTCGGTGTGAATATCCTCTTCCTGGCGCTGCTGATCGTCGTCGCGGGCTCGCTCACCGGGCAGTGGCTCAGCGTGCAGAACAAACTGCCGGATACTGTCTCTTTCTACATCGGACATCAAGGCTATGAGTACGTCGACCTGGGACGAGTATGGCAGATCGCGTTGTTCGTCGGCCTGCTGCTCTGGCTCGTGCTGATGGTGCGGGTGCTGCTCCCGGCACTACGGCAAAAGGGAGAACAAAAACAACTGGTCACTCTGCTGGCCGCAGCCAGCACGGCGATTGCGCTCTTCTATGGAGCCGGACTCACCTGGGGGCAACACTCGCACCTATCAATCGTCGAATATTGGCGGTGGTGGGTCGTCCACTTGTGGGTCGAAGGGTTCTTCGAGGTCTTCGCCACGACGGTCATCGCGTTTTTCTTCATGCGGCTCGGCTTGATTCGACCCGGCATCGCGGCGGCGGCCGCGCTGTTGTCGGCGACGGTCTTCCTCGCGGGCGGCATCATCGGAACCTGCCATCACTTGTATTTCTCGGGCACTCCCACGGTAGCGCTGGTTTGGGGATCGGTGTTTAGCGCGCTCGAAGTCGTGCCGCTGACGCTCATAGGCTTCGACGCGATGGAAGATCTCCGGCGATCGCGACTCGCGCCCTGGGTCCGCCAGTATAAGTGGCCAATCTATTTCTTCATCGCGGTCGCCTTCTGGAACATGATCGGAGCCGGCCTGTTCGGCTTCATGATCAATCCGCCCATCGCCCTGTATTACATGCAAGGACTCAACACGACGCCCCTACATGGCCACGCCGCGCTATTCGGCGTGTATGGAATGCTCGGCATCGGTCTGATGCTCGTCTGCCTCCGCGCCTTGATCCCCGGCCGAGAGTGGAAGGATGGCCTGCTCAAGTTTTCATTCTGGGCCCTCAACGGCGGCTTGATGGCGATGTGCATTCTCAGCCTGCTGCCGGTCGGTTTGATGCAAACCTGGGCCTCGGTCGAACAGGGCTACTGGTACGCTCGCAGCGCCGAATTCATGCAGACGCCCATCATGCAAAACCTCCGCTGGCTGAGAGTACCCGGCGACACCGTGTTCTTCCTCGGAGCAGTGGCTCTCGTTTGGTTCATAGCCGGCCTCAAGACAGGCCATTCCTTTCGAAAGACGACTTAACACAACAAACTTAATGCTTCTAACAAATTAAACCGCCAAGTCGCCAAGTATGCCAAGGAAGACGGAAATCAGCAGTGAATTGCTTGGCGTCCTTTGCGTGCTTGACGGTTTCGTTCATTTTGTTAGATGCTCTTAACGTTTAGCGTCGGTCGCCAGGCCGAACCTCCACCAACACCCTTAACAACCACGAAAAAAGTAATCCACTTTAGGTTACAATAAAGCCTCTCGCGATTCATCCCGAGAGGCTTTATTATTGCGCATGGTTCGCATAGATGGATTGGCCTATGAGCTTGCTTGTCGGCACGAGTGGATACAGTCACGCAGAATGGAAAGGCAGTTTCTATCCAGAGAAGATTTCACAAAAGAAAATGCTGGAGTATTACGCCCAGCGATTTCCCACGGTCGAAGTCAATTACACCTTTCGTAATCTGCCGACTCAAAAAGTGGTGGAAAACTGGGCCCAGCAGGTGCCGGATACCTTTCGCTTCGCCCTCAAGGGCTCGCAATCCATCACGCATTACAAGCGATTGCAAAACGCCGAGCAAGATACGGACAACTTCCTCAACGCGGCCGCCTTCCTCAAAGGCCGTCAAGGACCGGTGTTGTTTCAAATGCCGCCCAGCTTCAAGAAAGACGTGCCGCGACTCGATACCTTTCTGAAGCACATTGCCGGCCGAGCCAAAACGGCGCTCGAATTTCGCAATGCCACCTGGTTCGACAATGAAACATTCGACTGTCTGCGCGCCCACTCGGCCGTGCTCTGCGTGGCCGACGGCGACGACTTGCCACAAACCGATTTGATCCGCACCGCCAACTGGGGCTACGTCCGCCTGCGTGACGACAACTACACCGACGAACGCCTCCAAGATTGGCTGCGGCGAATCCGGTCGCACAAATGGAACGAATCTTACATATTCTTCATGCACGAAGACACGGGCATCGGCCCAAAACTGGCCGTCCGCTTCCTGGAACTGGCCAAGGCATAACACCTTAGCGTCGGCCGCCAGACCAAATCTCTCACCAATACAGCCCCCCTGCCAGAACGAATCAAGGTAATTTGCTCCACAGCAAATTACCAAAATATGCTTGAGGCTGTCCGAGAATTCCGGGTGGCACGCCCTGACGCTTTGGGAAAGGCGCGGTTCGCCGAACGACACGGTTCCACGCCCTTCGAAGACTCAAGGCGCGCCACCCTACTATCAAAAGCACAAGGATCTAGCGTCGGCTGCAAAGCCGAATCCCTAACCAATATGTCTTCCATCAGGCACGAATAAAAGTATTACTCTAAACTCCTAGCACTTTTGCCGTGGCGAGCCAGTAAAGTTCGCCTGCCTGGGCTTCGATCTCGCTCTCAAACCAAATTGCCGCGACCGCTCCCTTGGTGAAGCGAACGCGAGCCTCGTGGTTTCCTATCAACCCCGCCGCGAGCGATTCGACATCGGGACTATGACCAACCCAACACAGGTTTCCACCGCTCTGCGAATGTTTGTTCGACCACTCTAAAAGCGAGAAAAGATCCGAGCCGGGCTCCAGTGCCGTCAATTCATCGATAGTCGGTTTTCCTGCGATATGCTCTGCAATAATCTCGGCCGTCTGCAGGCAACGGGCGTACGGACTCGTGGCGATTCGATCCGGCTGGAAGCCGCGAGCGGCCAGCGCTTTCACGACTTTCGTGTAGCGCCGGATTCCATCAGACGTCAGCTCGCGGAGCGAATCGTCTGGCCAACGTGGATCGCCACGTTCACCGGCCCAGGCATGTCTGGCAATGTAGAGGAACATTTTGGATACGCACTCCGATTCAATTTAACCACGGAGACACAGAGGGCACAGAGAAGAGAAGAAAGAGAGGGAGGGAACACTAATCTACGCTAATAGTCGTTTTTCACTTTCGAATCCAAATAAACAACTACTCGTTCTTGATTAGCGAAGATTTGTGTGGAATAGTATTCTCCTCTTTGTCTTTATATTCTCTGTGTTCTCCGTGTCTCCGTGGTGAATCATCTGTTTCGCCAAAGAATACGATCATCGATATTTAATTTTCTTTGAGCAGCGGCGATGTCTTTGCGAAAACGCTGGGCGTCTTTGGGGTAACCGGCGGTTGGTCGCAGGTTGGGCACGTGGGCGCGCCAGAACTCGTTGAACGCTCGCATCGATAGCTCGCGCAAATACTTGGCCGTCATCGACGCCAGGGCGGTCGGCAGAAAGCGCTCGCCTTGCATGCGGAAGCTGACACAGGTTCGCGACTCCGCGGGGCCCCATTCGTAGCGGCTTTCGGCATGTGTTTCGTAAATTGGTTCGATCCAGTGTTCGGAAAAATGATGCTGCAATAGCGCCGCGTAGAAGTTTCGTCCGCCGTGCTTGTCGCAGACGGCGAAGATTGGGGACTGAGGCCTAGGGGCTGGGGGCTGGTATGATTCGTGATTGGTAATCTTGTCGATGACTTCGCGCAGCAGGCCGACGGTGATGTGGGAGAGAACGGCGCCTTTGGTGCCGTAACGCTCGATAAGATCGTTGAACTCGGCGGGATACACCAAACGGGCTCGGGCGAGCAGCGGGCGAACTTCGGCGGATTGGCAGGTGCGGGTGAAACGAGTTTCAAGGCGAGCGACTTCGTCCTCAGCCGCATCTACAGGTAGCGGGCAGTCGTGGCCATCGGGCCAGCAGTGGTGTTTGTGGTGGTCGGCGGGATCAGCATCGCAGCATTCGACGATCGCCGACCAGCACTTGGGCACATGTTGCATTGAGCGAAGCACGGCATGCAGGCCGAGTTCGAGTTGGCGCAGACCGAGGCCGGGAGTATAGAGCGATTTTGAATCGGCGATCGCGAGGCGGCGATCACTGGCGCTTTTGGAAACGATCGTGCGGAGAAGACGGTAGAGGTCGGGCGCGGGGGCTGGCGGCTGTCGGCTGTCGGCTGTCGGCTTGAGTGTTGCAGTGAAAGCTGCTTGGTTCAGGCGGCGCTTTTGCGCAGCGACTGTCGCGGGCGCGCCTGTTTCTGACACCCGACACCCGACACCCGACACCTCGCTCTCCGGCGCCAGCCAAGCCGTAGCGGCGACGACCAGCGGTCCATAGTTGGGCCCGTAGCCAGCTTCATCCATGCCAATGAGGATTCCCATGGTGCGCAGTATAACGGATTGGCGCGCAGCGTGGAGTGCTGCGGCGGTTTTACTACCAAGACACGCACAACATGGCGCGCTGGCCAAAAACCCGCCCAACATTCCGCCCATTTCGCGCGATTTTCCCAAAAATAAATTCCATCAAGTGGCCAAAAGTCACGGCTAGTTTTAATTCTTGAATCTGATAAGTTGGCCCCTGAAATGACCGACCGAGCGCAGCTGCCAAAGCGCTTGGCCGATGGTTGTCGTCGACTGGCATAGGTACACCTCGTGTGCCGTTGCCAGAGAACTCACGACCGCCGCTCGGCCCCCATGGGAATTCAGCACGATGTGCTCGGCCGGTTGGAAGAGACAGATTGCCGCTACGTACGTGGCCGAACGCCGGTCGTGCGCGCCTCTCCGTCTCAAGCCAGAGGGCCCTTCGTTTCTTTTTTTCGAAAGCCGTTAGCCTTAACTGCCCGCCAGAAAGGAAAACACAACCCCCCACATTAAAACGCACAAGGGTTTAGCGTCGGCGGCCACGCCGAATCTATACCCGCTCGCTCACCACCCAAGAAAAACAAACCATCCCAACCACCCACCATACCGACCACTTTACCCCAACCTTAATAATTAGTTGAGGGCGTCCGGGAATTCCGGGTGGCACGCCCTGACGCTTTGGGAAGGGCGCGGTTCGCCGGACTGTACCGTTCCACGCCCTTCGAAGACTCAGGGCGTGTCATCCAGTCGTTCGAATTCCCGGACACCCTCGGTTAATTATAAGAGAAGGCATTTACCACGGAGACACGGAGGGCACGGAGAGGAAGATAAAGAAGAAGGGCAACTGGATGAGAGAATGGATTGGAGATTTGTGTTGTAGGGTGCCTGGGGTCGAGCACCAGCGAGCCTCCAGGCAGCGCCGCTGGGGGTTCGGCTACGCCTCGACCCCAGGCACCCGGCACCCGGCAGCCAGGAGTGTTTGAGCAAGTGAAGGTGACGGCCGAGGGCGCGGTGGAGTGGTCGGGCGAGTTGGATATGTGCGCGGACGCGCTTCATTTGCGAATGACGCACCAGCGGCCGGAAAATCATTCGCCTATCTGAGTCGAGAGGCGTGAAAGAAGATCGGCTGTCTTGAAGAGTTGAATGTCGGCGATTCCCTCAAAGTCACGATCGTCAGACCAAATCGGGCAAGAGCGCGCCAACGCGAGCGCAAGTAAAGGAATATCCAATGGATCACGCGGCCCGATTAAATCCGTGGCCCGCTGAACTTGATGATCATACGTGGCAGGCTGACAGACAACTATCGGGAGCAGTTGAAGTTCTTCGTATAGCTTCAATTCCGATTTGCGGAGTTTGCTTGCTAGCCAGGGAATGTGCTTTGCAACCTCGAAAAGCGTGGCTTGCGGCGAGCTAAGTTCGAATTGGTCGGAAAAAATTACCTCGCGGGCTCGACCGCCCAACAACGCGGAAATCAAGGGAGTGGCATCGACGGCAACTGATTCTGCCACGGTTAAATTTGCCTAGGATGAGTGTCGCCGTGCATCGAACTCAGCGAGGAGTTGTTCTTCTGTCAGCCCCTGCTCATGCATTGCCGAGCGCATTTCGTCTGAGAGGCTAAAGAACACCTGCCGCCGCTCATCAGCGGCAAGCTTCTCGCGGACTGCTTGCTGGACGAAACCGTCCACCGCGCTGCCGGTGACACCGGCAGCTTCGATTTCTCGCAATAGACTGTCGGGAAGTTGGATTTGCAGCATGGGGTGAACTCCGCTCCTGATTATAGCCGATTCATGCCGCACATTCCACGCAATTTGAAGGCTGAATCGACCCGCGCATCGGCCGGGGCTATAATACAGTCATGCAAACAGAAATTGCCACGCATATCGAGGTGCGCAAGAACCGAGCGAGCCAGGATCGTGCGTACATCACCGGCACGCGAACGCGTGTGCAAGACATTTATGGTCTGGCCGAAGTTCAAGGGCTAACGGCGGACCAAATCGTCGAGCAACTCCCACATCTTACATTGGGACAAGTGCATGCTGCTTTAGCTTACTACTTCGATCATCGCGAACAGATTCTCAATGAGCTGCGCGAGGACGAAGAGTTCGTGCGGATGATGCGGGCTCAAACTGGTCCCGGACCGTTGGAACAAAAACTAGGCGCGCTGCGCGGCGACGATGCGGTTTCATCTTGATGAGCACGTGGCCCATGCGATCGCCCTGGGGCTACGCCGACGTGGGATCGATGTCACGACGACGACCGATGCCGGTCTCTTAAGCGCGCCCGACGACGATCATTTGGCGTATGCAAAGCGCGAGCGACGTGTGATCGTAACCAACGACACCGATTTCCTGGCGAGCGCGGCGGTCGACCCTACGCACTGCGGTATCGCTTTTTATGCGCAGGGAAAGCGCTCGTTCGGCGAGGTGATTCGGCACCTCGCTCTGATGCACGACACGATGGATGAGAATGAGACGTTAGGGCGGATCGAGTATTTGTAGGCCCTGGTGATTACGGAAACAGTTGCTTTTGCTCCTTCTGGACGGCGCGCTCGAAGGCATTGAATTCTTCTTGTTTTTCGCCGCCGGGAAGCTGTAAGAATGCACCGCTAAATTTGAGATCGTATTTCTTACCGAATTCTTCGTAGAGCAGCCTGGCGTACTCGGGCGGCTTCAGCATGCGTTTGAGCGCGGCAGTCGCGGCGATGGCGAGCGGCTGAACGTCGGACTTCACGAATGGTCGTAGCGTATCAACGGCCGATTTGGCGTTCAGCCCAAGCGCGGCCAGTGCGCGGATCGCTTCGATGTGCTGCGCTTTCTTCGAATCGTCCTTGAGCACGGTTAACAATTCATTTACAAGGCGCGCTGCGTCGTCATCTTTCGCATATTGAATGGTTTGTCGCGCCGCTTTGCGGACACGTTCGTCGCTTGAGAACAGGCATTGCGTGAATTCGGCCGGAAGAATCGCCTTGCGTTTGGTCCCGGTCCTGTCGTCGGGTTCCACGAGCTTGTAAATGGCGTCGACTACTTCCTCCGAGTCTTTGCTCACGAGCGCTTCGCGAACGTGGGCCGCAAGGGAACTGCGAAGCTTTTCATCCATGGGGGCGGTTAGCCAGGGCAGGCTGCCGAATCCGTATTTCCGTACCTGAGCATTTTCATCTTTCGAGAGAGCCAATCGCAATTCGACGGATTGCGGGTCCGATATCGTTGGCAAGACACGAGCAAGAAACAGCTTTTGCTGTGGGCTGCCGTTCTTTGTCGCCGCCGCAAGCACGGGCAAACTGTCGCTGATAGGTATGCTCTTGGCAATCGTATCTTTAGCCCCACCGCCAAAGGCTTCCATGCAGGCCTTTTGTAAACCGAAGATGGCCTGATTGCCGCCCACCCAGGTCCAGTCATATTGCCCGGCAACCTCTACAATCGCCTCGGCAGCTTCTTTGCCGTAACCATTCGCGCCAAACGCGGCCAAAGCCTTCACTGCCTCCAGCCGCTTCTCGATACTAAGCTCGGTTCGCCAGACATTTTTCCAGTCATAGAACGTTTTGCCGTCGTAGCGGAGGGTGGGTTTGTTGGGGGATGTGGATTTTTCGGTTGCTGGGGCGAGTTGCTTGCTTACGTCGTCGATCGCAATCGCATCGGCTTTAAGAGCGCTTTGGTTCTTTGCGTCTTCGATCACAACATTCTCGGCCTTAAGTGTGATCGCTTGTTCTGATGGCCGAACGGCTTGCTTTTCCGACTTCGCCGCCGGCTCTTTCCTTGTCGTCGCGGGGCGATTGCTGCGGCGCTGCTCGGGCGATTCGGGCTCGGCCGGTTTTAGATGAAGCGGAAAGAATGCAACAACTTGCTTGCGGCCTCGCTCGTAAGTGTATCGGTAAAACTCCACCCGCAGATTCGCCTGATTAGGGAAACCTTCGCGAATGGTTTTGATAACATTGTTCAACTCCCCTACATCCTTCGCGCTGAACGAGCCGACTTGCCTCAGGAAATCGCCAGGGCGGATGTCGTTCCAAGCGGCGGGGCTGCCGGAAGCAACCTCAGTGACGAACAGTCCGGTAAAATTACCACCAGACATGCTGCGCGTATCACGCACGAGAGACAGGCCGGCCGCGGGCCAGTCGAGCACGTCTTCACCGTCCACTTTGCGGATCATGATCATGACGTGGCCGCCACCGCCACCAGGCACATTTTTTGCTCCCGACTTTTGCCATTCGACGGTGGACTTGAGCAGGCTTTCCAACTCATCGTGCCGTGCCTGACTGGCCTGCATAATAAGCCGGCCGCGCTCGTCCCAACTGGTGTGAACGTCGCGATCGTCGAGCCGGTCGATATACCCGCGAACGTCTTTTTCAAGCTCTTTGGGAATCTCGTGGGCGGCGATGACGGATTCGCTACCGGCTGGCTTTTGGTCCTGTTGCTTTTCGACCTGGGGGTTTTGCGCGGGAGTGGGTGGAACCGGTTTGGTCGCGGGTTTGGAGTCCGTCTTCGCGGCGGGCTGCGTTGGTTTGTCGGCGGGGATCGGCGCGGATTCGTCGGACACGAGTTTGAATTCAATCTGTCCATTTCCACGCCCGCTACCCAGCATGCGTACCGATACCGTGTTGCGCTTGAAGCCGGATTGGAGAGACTTGATCAGGGTGGCGACTTGTTCGATGTTGCTCGCTTGAAAGCGGCCAATTTCTTCAATGAGATCGCCGGAGCGAATGTCGAGCCAATCGGCCGGACTGCCGGGCACGACGTCGGCAACGACGACGCGGTTGCCCCGTTTGCCGTACGCTTTGGCGATCGGCGAATTGGGATCGTCTTTGAGGGTGAGGCCCATGATCGGCCAATCGAGTCGCGGCTCGCCGTCCTTGTTGGTGATGGCGATCGGCTGCGTCGCGCGTTCACGAACGGCGGCCGGCTCGCGCCATTTGGGCGCATTTGCCAGTAATTGCTTGAAGTGCTCGTGGTACTCCGGGCTGGCCTGCATGAGCAACCGGCCGTTGTCGTCCCATTCTGATCGGCCGCGCATGCTGCCTGCGTGTGAGCGGACGTCCTTCTCTAGATCTTTCGGGATGTCGTAGGTGACGATGATCATCTCGTCACTGGACGAACCGCCGCCGCGCCAATCGGCTCGGGGCCGCTCGGTCTTCGCTTGCGAGTCGGGCTTGGTGGTGGATGGTTCCGAACGTTGCTCGGTGGCTTTTG
>CAZGMU010000033.1:8881-19803 GCA_964526975.1 uncultured Planctomycetaceae bacterium | reverse complement strand
GGGTTCATCACGAACGCCGCGCTGATGTACGGTCCCGATCAAGTCGAGTTTTACCTCATCGACTTCAAGAAGGGCGTTGAGTTCAAAACGTACGCCACGCATCATTTGCCCCATGCCCGTGTGATCGCGATCGAAAGCGAACGGGAGTTTGGCCTAAGTGTGCTTGAGCGCTTGGATGGAGAGTTGCAGCGACGCGGCGAATTGTTCCGTGCGGCAGGCATCCAGGATTTGCCAGACTTCCGCCTGGCTCGACCAGAAATGCCGATGCCACGCGTGCTGCTGATCGTCGACGAGTTCCAAGAGCTGTTTGTGGAAGACGACAAGCTAGCCCAAGATGCCGGCCTACTGCTCGATCGGCTCGTGCGGCAAGGGCGCGCGTTCGGCATTCATGTGATGCTGGGTTCGCAGACCTTGAGCGGCGCCTACTCGCTCGCTCGCAGCACGATGGGGCAAATGGCCGTGCGCGTCGCGTTGCAGTGCAGCGAAGCCGATGCGCATCTCATTCTCAGCGACGAGCGCAACGAAGCCGCCCGTTTCTTGAGCCGGCCGGGCGAGGCGATTTACAACGACCAGAACGGTTTGCTCGCAGGAAATCATCCGTTTCAGGTCGTCTGGCTGCCGGAGTCGCAGCGTGTCGACTACTTGAAGCAGATTGAGAAGAGGAGCGAGGAGCGAGGGGCGAGGGGCGAGACGATTGTTTTTGAGGGCGATCAAGCGGCTGATCCAGCGAGGAATCTACAACTGCGCGAGATACTGGAGCAGGGGCCGACCAGTGCGACTGGCGCGGCTCAAAAGGCCTGGATCGGCGCCGCCGTGGCGATCAAGGAGTCGACCTACGCCAGCTTCGGCCGGCACGCGGGCAGCAACCTGCTGGTTGTGGGAGCGTGGGAAGAGTCTGCGCTGGGAGTCTTAGCGAACGCCGTGATCGCGCTGGCAGCACAAAACAGAGCGGGGAGCAAGGAGCAAGGAGCAGGGAGGGGAGAAGAATCGCTCGCTCCTCGCTCCTCGCTCCCCGCTTCCTGCATTTACGTCCTGGATGGCACTCGGCCAGAGTCGCCCGAAGCAGGGACGTGGGAAAGAATTGCGGCGGCACTTGACGGGAGGATGCAAGTTGCCGGGTTGCGTGACACAACCCGGATTATCAACGACATAGCGGTCGAACTTGCTCGACGCGAATCGACGAACGAAGAAGACGCCCCCCCCATCTACCTCGTAATCTTCAACGGCGGCCGATTCCGCGACCTGCGTCGTGGCGAGGACGATTTCAGTTTCTCTTCCGATCGCGACAAGCCGCCCAGCCCGGACAAGCAATGGGCCGAGATTCTCCGCAACGGTCCTGCCTGGGGCGTGCATACACTTCTCTGGTGCGACACCTACAACAACGTCAGCCGCATGCTCGATCGGATGACGCTTCGTGAGTTCGAAATGCGAGTCGCCTTCCAAATGAGTGCCGCCGACTCGGCCAGCTTTCTCGACAACCCGGCCGCGACGAAACTGCGGCAACATCGCGGCCTATTGGCCAGCGAAGACCTTGGCACGCTCGAAAAATTTCGACCGTATGGGATTCCGACCGATGGGTGGCTCAGCACGGTGCGCGAAGCAATCTCATCGCGCGACACGAGGAGCGGTTGAATGGTCTGTCCTCGTTGCGACGATCAAGGGAATGTGATCGCAGTTCGCATCATTGCGACTGGTGAAAATGTGTTTCTATGCGATGAGTGCGATGCATTGTGGCGTAAGGACGTTCCAGTTTCAGTTGATTCGTTTGTGGATTTTTCCACCTACGTGGATCAATTTGGTCTGAAAGGACGTTGGGACGAAATTGAGGCCGTGAAGACGGGAGATTTACCGACGTGACAAGAACAGCGACGGATCGACGTGAAAATACTCGGCCAATCGATATGCGTTTTCCACGCTGATTGAGCGCTTGCCCTTAAGCACTTCGCTAATTGTTGAACGCGGCACGCCTGTTAGACGCGAGAGTTCCGCTTGCGTTGTTTGTTTAGCCTCGATTAAGTGTTTCAGCATACGGTTAGGCGGCACATCCGGCGTGGGATAGATGATTTCCTCATAGTCGTCAACAAGCTTTGCCAGCAAATCGAGCAGCTTGCCTTCGGCTTTCGTCAGGCGAGGTTTTTTCATCAGCAACTCAACGGTTCGAAGCGCTCGTCGATGGGAGCGATCGTCGTTGATGATCTGCGGCTGTGCTTTGCGCAAGAGTTCGGGATAGCTTGCAGTCGCCATACTATGTCCTTTTCCACGCGCCTCGTTCATACTCGCGATGAGTCAGAAAATGCTTAACGAACAGGGTGCCTCCAGCCGGTGGATCATCGTGGGCATACCGAACGCCGACAATCAGACGCTTGCCTTCCGGTGCGTCAAATACCAAATATTCGCCGACTTGATCCGCCGAGGAGTAGGTCTGCCGAACGTTGTGCAGGCTGGTCCACTGCTCACGCTTGGCGTTTCGCCACCATGCTTCGAGCCACGCACGACAACGCGGGTTGGGTAGCTGCGCCGCGCGAATTGCCCGTCTGTTGATGACGTTCATTCGTTTAATTATAGCATGTTCGCAATATGCGAACAACCGCTGCAATCGCTATATTGGCGTACTTTCCGCCGACTGCGCAAACACCTGGGCAATGACTTCTTCGAGTGGCGGGTCTTCAACGCTGACATCTTCCAGCGTGTGGTTCGCCAGCACGGTCGCCAGCACTTGCGAAATCTGATGTCGGTCGACGCGGAGCTTCACGCGCGGCTCGGAAATTTCTACGACTTCTCCGTAGCGGCTAAGGTCGCTCGGTAGCTGACCATCGTTGAAGACCAGCGTGAGCACCTTGTGGCTGCTGAATTTGTCGATGATGCCGCTGAGCGAACCATCGTACACGATTTGCCCGTGGTTGATCACGACCACGCGGTGGCACAGCGCGGCCACGTCTTTCATGTAGTGACTGGTTAGCAGGATCGTGATACGGCGCACTTCCTGGTAGTGCTTCAGAAATTTCTGAATGTTGTGCTGCGCGATTACATCGAGGCCAATCGTCGGCTCGTCGAGAAACAGCACCTCGGGCGAATGAAGCAGAGCGGCGATCAACTCCATCTTCATCCGCTCGCCGAGCGACAACTCGCGAACCGGCTGATTGAGCAACCGGCGCACATCGAGCAAGTCGACCAGCTCATCCTGGCTGTGCTGGAACTTATCGGGCGAGATTCGATAAATCTGCTGATGCAGCCGAAATGACTCGGCCGCCGGCAGATCCCACCAGAGCTGATTCTTTTGCCCCATCACGAGCGCGAAGCGGCGGCGGTAGGCGTTTTCCCGTTCCCAGGGCACAAAGCCCAGCACCGTGGCCGAGCCGCCCGTCGGATTGATGACGCCGGAGAGGAGCTTGAGTGTCGTGGTTTTGCCGGCCCCATTGGGCCCGAGAAAGGCGACGAACTCGCCCGCCTCGACCGCGAGATCGATGCCACGAACGGCCTCGACCTCCTTGTATTCACGGTGGAAGAGCCCCCGTAGCGCGGCTCCGAGCCCTTCCTTCTTTTGATAAACTCGATACGACTTCTTCAGGCCACGTATTTCGATGACAGACATAAGCGGCCGATTATACGCGGCCAGCCACAGGGCGGACAGAGGCCGTACAAACGGGCAGTAATACCATTTGACCGTAGGACGGACAATCGTGTCCGTCGATTTTCCAAAAGACAGACAGGATTGTCCGTCCTACGGCAGCTTTCCGATTTTCGGAATAACCACGGAGACACGGAGGGCACGGAGAAGATAGAAGAGGGAAGGAAGAAGCACGAATCATCACGAATCCACGCTAGTGCTCTGCCAGTGGCAAATGGATGGGTGTAGCTGGACTCGCAAGAGTCCAGCCCAATGGTTAGAGCCGAATTCTTGCGAATTCAGCTACCATCAAACGAGAGCTGACAGACTACTAGAGCAAGTCGATTCTCCCGGAACTTTAGTGGCAAAGATGTGCTTGATACGTCGGGTTAAAAATAAGTTCGCGAACAGATTTGGCAGGCAAGAATCTCACGCAGAGGCGCGGAGAGCTTTATCCCAGTTCCAACCTCCCCCGCGCCCTCTGCGCCTCTGCGTGAGTCTTCTCCTATCTTCTCCGTGCCTCCGTGGTCAATCCTATCTGTCGGAGTTGTTTTCGATTCATTCATTCGTGTGCGCGAAGCGCAAAAAAATCGCCCGGCTATTCATGCGAATAGCCGGGCGTATAAGAGAGAAGACAAACTTTGCGGAGGCGGGGCTATGCCATTTCTTGTCGGCGAGCAGGACGGGAAACGACGCTCGCGGAGAATAGGATCATGGCCCACGTTACCATCGCCGTTGCCTCGGGAACAACTCCTGAACCAGGCAAACCTGCCGGCACCGCAAAAATCAGATCCTGGGCTGTATTTGTAGTCGTCTTGTTAGTCAACGCATAGAGGTCATATTTATGATCTACTGTCACATTGGGGTTCAAGACGGCTGCGAGCCAGTTGTTGGCTAAGTTTATGGCGTTTAAAAGCGTTCCAGGGTTGGGGGATGCATCAAGGTAGAACGTACCATCACCCTGCGACACACCAACATGAAGGGGGTCAGATGTCTCATGCGACAGTTCCCAAATTGCCAACTGAAAGGCTGCCGCATTGGCATTTCTTGTGCTGCTTGATGAGCTGCTTAATGCATTCAACATGGTATCGTACGCCAAGTCGTAGAGCTTTGTAAGGTAGCCCTCTCGCACCGCACCAATGTGGCCTCCTGGAAGTGGTGAGGAAGTGGGTGGATTGGGAGCATTTTGCACAGAGTCGATGACATACTCATAGGGCGTGTTGGAGTTCAAGGTCTGCTTTAGTTCAATGCAGAAAGCCATGAAGTCGCCGCTTGCCAAGCTTACCGGAATTATGTCGGTGTTAGTCGATGTGTTAACGGTAAATTTCAGTGCGCCTACAAAGCTGCTCCCTGATTGGCTACCTGTCGAATCCGAGTAGACGATCGGACTAACCCCAGTACCTGATCCGAGGCCAGCGTAGGTCAGGTTGGCAGTACCGAAAGCCGCGTGGCTTTCGTTAACGCATACAGCGCTATTCACGGCGAACGCGAACCCAACCAGAAGCAACGTGGTGCATTTTGTCATAGCTGCTAACCCCTTCCTAAAACCTAATTAAATTTCCCGCCACCAGACCTGTTTATCTATGATAGGTGTAAAATATATAACCAAGAGAGGGGTGTCAAGAAGTAGCAGGCAAAAATTCATAGAAAACTTACTCTGCTATCCCCAACTTGAAATTTCTCGAATTGATAATTAGAGCATCTAACCAAACGAACGAAACCGCCAAGCACGCAAAGGGCACCAAGCCATTCACTGCTGATTTCTGTCTTCCTTGGCATTCTCGCGACTTGGCGGAGAAGCATTAAAAGGATCGCCCAGGTAATTATGACCCACTAAGAGCCTTCTCCTATCTTCTCCGTGCTCTCCGTGTCTCCGTGGTCAATCCTATCTGTCGGAGTTGTTTTCGATTCATTCATTCGTGTGCGCGAAGCGCAAAAAAATCGCCCGGCTATTCATGCGAATAGCCGGGCGTATAAGAGAGAAGACAAACTTTGCGGAGGCGGGGCTATGCCATTTCTTGTCGGCGAGCAGGACGGGAAACGACGCTCGCGGAGAATAGGATCATGGCCCACGTTACCATCGCCGTTGCCTCGGGAACCACTCCTGAACTAGGCAGATTAGGCAGCGCAAAAAGCTGGTCCTGGTACCTGTTGTTGCTGTCGTTGTTGGTTAACGCATAGAGGGTGTAGTCAGCCACGCGGCTGGCGGTGTCGTTCAGAACGGCAGTGAGCCAATTGCTGGCTTTGGCGACTGCATTGGAATTGAAGCCTGACGCTGTGAAATTCCCGTTTGATAGGTTACCAGCGGTGGGATCATGCGTTAGTTCCCAAATCACTAACTGAAATGCTGCATAGTTCTCGGCAATCTGCGTGGGAGTGCCAGTCCCCAAGCCGTCATATTGCGAGTCGTAGAGCAACTTAAGCTCGTACGCTACATTGCCGACGCCGCCGGTGCCGAGCGGCCCGGGACCGGGCTGGGGCGCCTGGCTGAGATCGTCGACGATTAGGTAGGTGGGGTTCTCGCCTGCGCCTATGACCTGCCCCAACTCGATGCAGAAGGTGGTGAGAGTACTTGTAGTTATCAGGCCGCCCGAATTCGCGCTATTCGTGACGGTCCAGTTAAACTGGCCAGCAGTAGTGTTAGTGCTATAACTGGGTGTGGTAACTGCAACTGTGCCACTGTAACCAGGGGACACATTAACGAATTTCAGACCGACATCAATAGCAGCGCGGCTTTCGTTGACGCCCACAGTGCCATGCACGGCAAGCACAAACCCAACCATCAGCAACGTGATACATTTTGTCATAGTTGTCCTTCTCCTATAAAAAAGTACTCGAAATAACCCCGACCACGAGACTTCGCCATCAACCGCATATCATAGCCCTCTGTTGGGGGAACACAAGCAAAAAAATGGACAAAAATTCGTAGTAGTACCTCAACCAGAGGGGGTAATTTTCTTCTCAAATTGAAAAACTATGGCAAGCGAGTGAAAAGGGTAGGGATTTCCCTGGCGAGGCCCGAGTTTGGAGAGAAGGGCTTACCTCTCCGGCACCGACTTTCTCGGTTTTTATCACCTAATTATTTTTTGCCAACTGGCCAAACTAACGGTTCTTTAGGAATTTTCGTAGCGGAATTGTTTGGTCTGTACCGCAAAGCGGTTGGATCTTTCAGCCCAGCGTGCTGTTTCAGCCCCGGAGGGGCGGCGGCATGTAGCCGAGCGACGTGAGTCTCCGGATCACATGGCGCGAGAATACGTTCAGCCGCGTAGCGGCGGGTGGAAGCGAATCGGCTGCTTGTGTTTCTGTCGCCGCTTGCGCGGCTTTCACTTACCGAACTGCTTTCGATCCGGGGACTCACGTCCCCGGCTACATTCCTGGGCCGCTTCGCGGCCGATAGCACTTGCATCATCTTTTTCTAATACGAAGTAACCGCAGATGAACGCAGATGGACGCGGATAGGAAGGCAATTGAAGATTGCGATGCGCTGATCACCTGACTCAAAACAATCTGCGTTTATCCGCGTTCATCTGCGGTTGCTTTGTAAAAGAGGATGAACGGCGAAGGGTGGCACTCCGCAGGAGTTAAACAAAGAGGGTCCAAGATCGATTGTGTAACGCCTGCGGCGTAATTGGATGGGGCCATTAATATTCTGGAAGAACCAAACTAACTATGCTGCTGCCCGGCGACGTGATGGAGTCTTGCGCTGTAGAGCGTCCAGCAGGGCAATCGTGCGGGCCGTCGCGCCGAGTTGGCTTCGAACCAGTTGTTGCGCGCGATTGCCGAGAGCGGCTGCATAATTTGGCTCCATGAGGCAACGGCGAACAAAGGCTTCCAAGTCGTCGGCTGAGTTCACCACGACAGCGGCATGGGCCGCGAGGAGCGAGGCGACGATGTCTCGAAAGTTGCGCGTATTCGGGCCAAATGAAACGGCAGCGCCGTAAGCGGCCGGCTCGAGCATGTTTTGTCCTCCGCGGTCGCCAAAGCTGCCGCCGACGAACGCGAGATGAGCCGCGCCCCACCAGGCGCCGAGCTCGCCGATGGTGTCGACCAGTAGCAGCGGGGAGCGGGGAGCGGGGAGCGGGGAATGAACAGGAGGCTCTTTATTGAGGCTTGCATTGGTATTGGGCAGTTGCCCGCGAGCCGGGGCGTCCTCGCCCCCGTCCAGCCGTTCATTACCAATGAAAGTATCAATAAGCTCGGAGCGACGGCTCCACTCTAGCCCGGATGCGTCGAGCAGTTTGGCGACGGCGTCGAATCGTTCGGGGTGGCGTGGGACGAGGACCAGCCGTAGCCGCGGGTGTTGCGGCGCGAGGCGGCGGTAGATGTCGATCGCGTATTGTTCTTCCGGTTCTTGTGTGCTGCCGGCGAGGAAGACGATGTCGTCATCGGAAATACCGGCAAGTTGGCGGAGCGATTGCGTGCGCGGGTTGTCGCGATTGGTTTGGGCACCGTCATATTTAAGCGAGCCGGTGACAACAACTCGATCAGCCGGCGCACCGAGCGCGCGAAACCGATCGGCCGACTCATCGTCTTGAGCGGCGATAAGATCGACGCGCCGCAATACACTGGTCACGAACGGGCGAATCCGTCGATAGCCAGGAAAGCTGTGATCGCTCATTCGACCGTTCACAATGACCACCCGGGCGCCAAAGTCCTTCGCCGCCTTGACCAAGTTTGGCCATAACTCCAACTCCGCCAGGATAAGCAACGAGGGACGAATTCGCCGCATTGCATTGTGCACTGCCCAACTGAAATCAAGCGGGCAGTAAAACACGCACAGGTCGGCGTACTTTTTCTTGGCTAGCTCATATCCCGTGCGGCTGGTTGTGGACACGACAAACTGCCACTCTGGATGTGTTACTCGCAGTTCTCGTAGCAGAATATTGATTAGGTTCACTTCACCTACGCTGACAGCATGGAGCCACACGCAAGTGCCATTGTTTTCACGACGCGGCACCAATCCTAGTAGCTTTTCGCGAAAGCCGTCTCGATACTTGCCCGTCCGCAGCGATTGCCACACGATGAGCGGCGAAGCGAGCGCGATGACCGCCAGGTAGACGATATTCAGCAGCCAGGAGATTAGACGAGCCACACGGGATTCCTTTCCCAACCGGCGGTTCAATCGGATTCTATTGGAAAATAACGTTCTATATCGAGCGCCGCATGAAACACGCCTAATATCTGGATGAGGTTATTGTCGCTCAACAAATATGCGATTCGATAATGGCCGTAAAGTAATACGCGTACGTCATTACGTCCGGGAAGCGGGTATTTGAAACCAGCCTCTGGATGAATTGCCAGCATTTATTTTTTTTCAAATTCCCTCGACCGTTCTATTTGCCGCCGCAGGATTGTCTTTCGCAATATGCTCCCGAATAACACGCAACCAATTGCGCGCTTCGTCGGTCCAAACTATTTCTGATTTCGCCATGATGCAATTTCGCGATGGACATCCTCGTTGGATACCGTCCGTCCGGCTTCGACGTCCTTGAGGCCCCGGTCGACCATTCGCGCGAATGCGAGTTCTTTGATCAGCTCGTCGTACGAACTGTCATCGGGCTGCTGCTGCAGGATCGTAATTAAATGTTGCTTCGCGCTCTCTATTTGCATGGACATGGCAGAGGTTCTGTCTTGCTAAAAGCCTACGCTCGCATTTTAATCGCATGTGCGAGAACGCATGATCCGACAATGATTCCACCGGCAACCGACACTCCAACGTCAGGGTTGCTACCGCCCACAAGCAAACAAATTACGCCGATTACAAAGCAGATGATTGTCGTGGCGTCGCTCATTTTGGGATAATCTTCCATATTGTGCCGGCTGTTTTAATTTCAGCAATGCGGCGCACTCTGGTTCAAGTTACGCCGTTTCGTTATCTCCTCATACAGCACTGCTTATACTTCTTCCCACTCCCGCAAGGGCAGGGATCGTTGCGGCCAACTTTCGGCTCCAGGTTGCGAATGGGCTCGAGCTTTTGATCGACTTCGGTGCCGGCGATTGCCGCCTGTTGTTGTTCTTCGATCTCGCTGACCGGTTTGGCGTCGGCCTTGGTCGCTGTGCCCTCGACCCAGGTGCTGCCGACGAAGCCTTCGTCGAGTTGCTCCATTTTGAAGATCAGGTCGGTCACGTAGTTGCCGACGCTGTTCCACATGTTGTCGAACAGGAGCATGCCCTCGCGCTTGTACTCGACCTTCGGGTCGATCTGGGCGTAGCCGCGCAGTCCCACGCTGGAGCGCAGGTGGTCCATCGCCAGCAGATGCTCTTTCCAGTTCGTGTCGAGAATCTGCAAGAGGAGCGCCCGCTCCATTCGCCGCATCTCGGGGCGGAAGTGGTCTTCGACCACCTGCGAAACCTTGCGCTTGGCCGCTTCGCGATCAAGCTCGGCAAGTTGCTCGTTCTGGATATTGGCATTGCAGGTGGTCTTAAGCCAGGCAGCCAGATCGTCGAGCTTGCCATTGTTGCCGGTGACGGCGCCGAGCGTGGTCGCGGAGTGGGCCGGCTCACTGGCAAATAGCTGATCGACGCGCTCGAGCGCCTCGGCGGCCACCTGGTTGGCTTTCTCGTTGCTCTTCTGGCTATGGGCGACCAGCAGCGAGTGAATTTCTTCGCGCTGCTTGTTCTTCAGGTCGTCGACCGTGATCTCGGCATCGAACCGTCGCTTGGCCCATTCGATGAGGTCTTCGCGCAAGAGGCCTTGCCGCTCGCCGGTCGAGCCGCGAGCGGAGAAACGATAGAGGCCGGCCAGCACCGGGTACTCCGACTCACGTAGATCGTAAGCCTCGATGGCCCGTTTATGCGCCAACTCGGTGAACGCGGCCGGTTCGAGCTTGGCCGCCTCGGCAGGAGCAATCTCGACGCCGAACTTCTCATGCAACCAGGCGCAGGCCGCTCGTACCGCGTAATTCGGTTCCAGGTAGCGGGCACACGACGACAGATCGATTCGCTCGATGGCCTCGTGAGCCGTTTTGATTAGTTCCTCGGCCAAGTTCTCGCGGCCGACCTTTTTCAGATCGCGGTCGCGCAGGTTGAGGTTCCAGCGAGAGTTGATCGTCGACGCCAATGCGCCCCAATTCCATTCGCTCTCGTCTTCATCGTCTGGCAGATTTTCCTCGATCGCGTCCAGCACTTGCGACTCGGCCATCCGACTGGCTTCGTCGACCGCGGTGCGCGAAGCATCCTTGAAGTCGGTGTTGCGGAAGTCTTTCGCGTTGAGCTGCACGTGCAGCAGATTGCTGGCCGACGCCGCGAACGAGTCGCTGCCGTACGTCGGATTCAGGTACTGCGTCAGGTGCTGATCGACCTCGCGGTGGATCAT
>CAZGMU010000033.1:2877-8871 GCA_964526975.1 uncultured Planctomycetaceae bacterium | reverse complement strand
CATCTCCGTGATCAAATCGCGGCAATTCACGCCATCGAGGATTTGCTGGCGGTAGCTGTAAACGCGCTTCCGCTGCTCGTCCATCACTTCGTCGTATTCGAGCAGGTTTTTGCGAACTTCGAAGTTGCGCTCTTCGACTTTCTTCTGCGCGCCTTCGATGCGCCGCGAAACCATCCGGCTTTCGATCGCTTCGCCTTCCTGCATGCCGAGTCGCGTGAGGAGCGACTTCACCCATTCGCCGGCGAAGATCCGCATCAAGTCGTCTTCGAGGCAGAGATAAAACCGGCTGCTGCCCGGATCGCCTTGCCGGCCGCAACGGCCGCGAAGCTGCAAGTCGATGCGGCGTGCCTCATGGCGCTCGGTGCCGATGATGTGGAGACCGCCCAACTCCTTTACTTCCTGCCCCTCGGCCTTCATGTTCTCGCGCTGCTGGATTTCCGTGACGAGGTTGTGCCACTCATCTTGCGGCACATCGAGGCGCGTCGGGTATTTGTCTTGCAGCATGGCCCACGCCATTGTTTCGGCGTTGCCGCCCAGGATGATGTCGGTACCGCGGCCGGCCATGTTCGTCGCGATGGTAACCGCGGCTTTGCGACCTGCTTGGGCGACGATCTCGGCCTCGCGCTTGTGATGCTTGGCGTTCAGTACCTGATGCTTGATGCCGCGCTTGTCGAGCAGGCTCGATACCCGCTCGCTCTTCTCGATCGACACCGTGCCCACCAGCACCGGCCGACCGTGCCGCTGGCTATCTTGAATCTTGCTGCGGGGAATTGTTTGCGGGTTCTTCGACTCGCGAGGCAGAATCGTGATCGCCTCGTCCGTTTCCTCTTGAAACTCACCGACGATCAATTCGCCGTCGTTGGTCAGCACTTGATCGTAGCGATTGAGCCGCTCGATCTCGTCGGCGATCGCGACGTATTTTTCCTTCTCCGAGCGATAGATCACATCGGGGTAGGTGATTCGTTGCAGGCCCTTATTCGTGGGTACGCCGATCACGTCGAGCTGGTAGATCTTCCAGAACTCGCCCGCTTCGGTGAGCGCGGTGCCGGTCATGCCGCAGATTTTCTTGTAGAGCTTGAAGAAGTTTTGCAGCGTGATCGTCGCCAGGGTCTGCGATTCCTGCTTGATCGTGACCCCTTCCTTGGCTTCGACCGCCTGGTGCAAACCGTCGCTCCAGTGCCGGCCCGGCATCAGGCGGCCCGTGAACTCGTCGACAATCACGACCTCGCCGTCCTGCACCACATAGTTCACGTCACGCTTGTACAAGTGGTGCGCCTTGAGCGCATTATCGATCAGGTGGGGCCACTGCATGTTGCCGGCCGTGTAGAAGCTCTCGACGCCGGCAACGCGCTCGGCTTCACGAATACCTTCGTCCGTCAGGTTGGCCGTGTGCTCTTTCTCTTTGACCTCGAAGTGAACGTCTTTTTTGAGCTGCCGCGCGACCTTGTCGGCCCGGCTGTACTTCGTGACATCATCCTCCGCCGGGCCGCTGATGATCAGCGGCGTGCGGGCTTCGTCGATCAAAATGTTGTCCACTTCGTCGATGATCGCGAAGTTAAGCGGCCCCTGGGCCTGCTGCTGGTTTTTCGGGTAATGCTCATCGTCGCCCCGGGCGGCGATTCGCATGTTGTCGCGCAGATAGTCGAAACCGAACTCGTTGTTCGTGCCGTACGTGATGTCACAGGCGTACGACACCTGCCGCTCGTCGGATTCCATGCCGCTTTGAATCGCGCCGACCGTCAGCCCCAGGCCCGTGTAGAGCGGGCCCATCCATTCCATGTCGCGGCGAGCCAGGTAGTCGTTCACCGTGATGACGTGAACGCCTTTGCCTTCGATCGCGTTCAGGTAGGCCGGCAGCGTGGCGACGAGCGTTTTGCCTTCGCCCGTGACCATTTCGGCGATGTTGCCTTCGTGCAGGATCATGCCGCCCAATAGCTGCACATCGTAATGGCGCAATCCAAGAAAGCGGCGACCACCTTCGCGGCAAACCGCAAATGCCTCGACAAGGATATCGTCGAGTGTTTCGCCTGCTTTCAATCGGCGGCGAAACTCGGCCGTTTGATTGCGCAGCTCTTCATCGGTCATCGCCTGGTACTTTGGCTCGAGCGCGCCGATCGCTTCGACTTTCGGTTGCAGTCGTTTGAGGAATCGCGCGTTGGCCGAACCGAAGAGACCGGTTATGCCTTTCTCAAAGCGGCCAAGAATGGCATTGCCAATGCTGGCCAGGATTTCCCAAATGCGTTCGAAAATTTCCATGACGAATTGTACAGAGGCGGAGGAGCCTGGAAGGACTTGGGCGCGAGGGTGAAGAAACAAGCTTCCGGCGCGCCGCAGCGGAACTTGCAAATGGTACGTAACGTGGCTCCGCCAAAAAGTTTATAACGATCGGGGGGGAGGGTCAAGCGGAGTTGGCAGCCGGGTGTGAGCCGCTGGCCCGCCTGCTACACTCGAAAAGGCAGCAAGCCCCAGTGAGCCGGGGCGTCCCCGCCCCCGCCAACTAACGAACCCCCGACCTTCCCGGTCAAACTCAACCGCACCTCCCCTCTCCATGCCGCACGAGCTTCTCACTACCAATATCCGCGGGCAAATGATTCTGCTGGGCACGGGCACCAGCGTGGGCATCCCCATGATCGGCTGCGGTTGCCCCGTCTGCCGCAGCGATAACCCGCGGAACAAGCGAGCACGCTGCAGCGCCCTTCTCGGCCTTCCCGAAGGAAACCTGCTGATCGACACCTCGCCCGACGTGCGGACTCAGTTGCTTCGCGAGCAGATCGGCATCGTCCATGCCGTGCTCTACACGCATGAGCACGCCGACCATGTGTTCGGCCTCGACGACCTACGATTGATGCAGTTTCACCTGGGCGGGCCCGTGCCACTTTATTGCGAGCTGTCGGTCGAAGAGCGGATTCGCAAATCGTTTGACTACGCCTTCTCGCCCGAGGTTCAAACGCACCCTGGCGCCGTGCCTCAATTGGCGTTTCACCGGATCGGGACCGAGCCGTTCGAGGTGCTCGGAGCGCGGGTCGTGCCGATCCGCATGCGGCATGGCCGCCGATTCGAGGTATTGGGCTATCGTTTCGGCAATGTGGCCTACTGCACCGATACGAATGCGATCCCGTCCGAGAGCATGGAACTGCTGCGCGGGCTCGATGTCTTAATTCTCGACGCCCTTCGCCCTCGTGGACATGCGACCCACTTCAGCTTGGAACAAGCGATTGAGGTCGTCCGCGAGCTGGCCCCGCGACAGACGTACTTTACTCACATGTCGCACGAGTTGGAGCATGAGGCGACCAATGCCGCGCTTCCTGCCGGAATGGCCTTGGCTTACGATGGTTTGCGAATCGATCTAACCTGAATATGAAACAAAAAGCCCGCAGGCGAACCTGCGGGCTTAGTATTTCTAGCAAACATGGAAACGCTTACTGGGAGATCACCGGCGAAGCTTCCGTTGCGGCCGTAGCCGGACGGCCACCCACCGCGACGCGATTCGCGCCGAGCAATTCCAGGTAATCGGTCGCGATGTTCATCGCTTCCTTGCCATAGCCGTTCATATCGAAGACCGGCCGCGAAGGATCGTTCATCGCGTCGAACATCTTTTCCTGCTCTTTATCGTTGTCCAGTTCCTCGCGCTCCTTGAGGAATTTCTCCTTGTTGAGCGTAACGGTCTTCTTGGCCTTGGCTTCTTTATAGTGGCTGATATCGCGATCGACCTTCTTGAAGAAATCCGAATTGTTGACGCGATCGGCCGAGCGTTTCCGCAGGGCATCGAGGATGCCGGAATCGACCATGTGGAAGTTGTCGTGCGGCAACGGAGCGACCTGGGCGAAATCCAGCGCGTAAGGGAGATCCGATTCACCGACATCCAGTTGCGTGGTCAGCGATGGCAATTCGACGTCCGACACGACGCCGCGGTTCTGCGTGCTGTCGCCGCCGGGGCGATAGAATTGCTGAATCGTCACCTTGAGCGCCCCCATATTGGGCATGGCTCGCATGCGGAACAACTGATTAGCCACATCCTTCAGCTCTTGCACGGTGCCTTTGCCGTGAGTGCTCTTGTCGCCAATGATGATTCCCCGGCCATAGTCCTGAATGGCGCCTGCGAAGATTTCGCTGGCACTGGCGCTGAACTTGTTGATGATCACCACCAGCGGGCCCTCCCAGACGAGACCCGGCTCGGGGTCTTTGTATGGCGAAATGGTGCCAACCGAATCCTTCACCTGCACGACCGGTCCCGTATCGATGAAGAGGCCCGTCATGCTGACCGCTTCGGTGAGCGAACCGCCGCCGTTCCAGCGCAGGTCGACGACGACTTCGTCCACGCCTTTGCTCTTGAATTCCTCGAGCAGACGACGAACGTCGCGCGTCGTGCTCTTGTAATTGGTAAGCCCCATCCGGTTGCCTTCCATGTCCATGTAAAAGCTCGGCAGTTGGATGACGCCAATCTTATACTTCGTGCCGTCCGGCTTGGCGCCGCTCTCGATCACCTCGCCGCGAGCTTCGCTGTCCTTGAGCTCGATGCGGTCGCGGGTGATCGCGATCGTCTTACGGCCGCCACCTTCCTTCGGCTCGACTTCGAGGCGAACCTGGGTGCCGCGCTTGCCGCGGATTTTCTTGACCACATCATTGAGCTTCATGTCGACGATGTCCTCCATCGGGCCGCTCGCGCCTTCACCGACGGCGACGATTTTGTCTTCCGGCTTGAGGCCGCCGTTCTTGTCGGCCGCACCGCCGGGGATGATGTTCTGAACCACGGTGTAGCCGTCCACCCCCCGGAGCGACGCGCCAATGCCGTCGAGCTCCAGCTTCATCTGGATATTGAAGTTTTCCAGCGTCGACGGGGCCATGTAGCTCGAATGAGGATCGAACGATGAGGTCATGGCCGTCAGGTAGCGCTCGAGCAGCTCATTGTCGTCTGTCTGTTGCCAGCTTCTGCGGATGCTTTCGTACCGCTTGGTGAGCTTCTTGATGGCTTCGTCCATCGGCACTTTGTCGGCCGTCTCTTTCAAGAGATCGAACTTGATGCGCTGCCGCCACTTGGCCTGGGCCTCCTCGGGCGTGGTTGCGTATTTGAGGTCATCCGGCTCGCGGACCATATTCTCGTCTTGAGAGAAATCTTGCGGCTTCTGCAGTTCGGCTTCGGCCATCTGGATTCGCTCATCCACGCGGGCCAGGAAGCGAGCGAATACGTCGTAGGCGAAGTTGATGTCTCCATGGCTGATGCTGTCGTCGAGCTTGTCTTTGTTGCGCATGAAATCATCGACGTCGCTCTGGTAGAAGAACAACTTGAGCGGGTCCAGATCCTTAATGAAGGCCTTCAGCGTGCGCTCCGAGATCTTGTCATCGACTTTCTGGCGGGTCAGATGATCACGCTCCATCAAGCTGTAGACCGTAAACGTGATGTTTTTGTCGTTTTGATTTGGCTTGGTCGGCTTGGCCAGAAGAGGCTGGCTGCCGACGGTCAGGAGGAGCGTGGCCAGAGCGGCTGCGATCAGCCGTTTGGGTCGCGAAACGCGGGGAGAGCGAAGAGTCGTGAGCGTCATAATTTTGGGTCCTTAGGTTGCCCCCACTATCCGGGGCGAATGCTACACGGTTGCCGATAAAATTCGAGGCCAATTAGTCGCGGCACCAGGTCGCCGGGGCCCGTGCCCGCCTAATTGGCCTAAGTTATGTCTTCGTAACGACTTGCCGGGTATCGTATCCTCGGCCTGTTTTCGAGGCAAGCGAGGTAAACTCTAGCGATTACCATGATAACCAGGCCGCCGTACCCAGTACGGAGCGAAGGCAATGCTAGTTCGAGCCTCTATCATTCCAATAGGTCACCCTAGCCGGGATTGCCACACCTTCCGTCGGCCGGAACGGCCGAACCATATAGCCGAGCCGTTTCGGCTCGAAGGGTACATTTCCCAAACTACACGGTACCTGGGTCCGTTGGAGTGGGGCATGCGCTTGCGATGGCTTCGACCAACGTCGTATCGTGTCGCGGCGGGACAGCAC
>CAZGMU010000033.1:0-2867 GCA_964526975.1 uncultured Planctomycetaceae bacterium | reverse complement strand
GTCGAGGATGATTCGGTCGCTCTCCACTCGACCGAAGATCGGGAAGCGGGCTGACCGTAAGCGTCGGTCGAGCGCGGTGACATCTCCGTCGGCCGGCACGAGCGCAATGCCGAACGATGGCAGGCCGCTAGCCAGGGCGGCCGCGATGGGGCTGGTGGTTTCAATCGGCGCGGCGGAGGCGATTCCTTCAGCCTGGGCAAGCTGCGGCGCGAGTCGTTCGGCGCGGTTGCGAAGGTTGTCGATCGAAACCGTCAGGCATTGCCAAACGGGAATCTGCTGGAGCCAATCGGTCGCGTGTTCGTAGGATTCGAGCGTTGCGGAGAGGGCTGCCAGGCGGAGCGGATCGAGGCAATCTGCCGAGCAGAGAGGGTGATCGGTGATACATTGCAGAAGCTCTTTTTTGCCGAGAAGGATCCCGCCGGGAGGCCCACCGGTGAGGCCGTCGCTGCGAAGGATGACGAGATCCGCGCCTGCTGCGATGCTCGATGCGGCGGAGCGCCCTGGCCAGGGAATGTTCGCAGGAGGCAAAACGAGCGGGCTCGCGCCGAGGGCATCGATAAATTGCACCCCTTGGCTGTGAGCGAGGGCGATGAGCTCGTCTGGTGTGGCCATTGCAGTTTGGCCGACGACGCGGTAGGTATCGGAGCTGACTTTGAGAATCGCGGCGGCGCGGATCAGAGGAGCGCTTTTGAAGTCCGCCACCGAAGCGGAGTTTAATGTGCCGACTTCGAAGAGCGTGGCGCCGGCCGACTTGGCAAGGGCAGGGAGGGATTCGTTCACGCCGATGTCACCCACTTCGGCGCGGGCGATGAGCACTTCGCGTTTCGCCGCCAGAACGGCCAAAGCGAGCCACACGGCACCGGTATAGGAGTGAACCACGGCCGCGGCTTGCGCTCCGCTGAGCCGGCAGAGGGTTCTGGCGATTTGGGCGGCGCTTGGATTGTCGGCCGTCGGCGCAACGGTGAAATCGCGGCCGGCTGCTATGGCCCGCTCCAGCGCGCTGTCGGCAAGCGGCAAGCTGCTCCACGGTTGGCCCCAGATTTGGCCCGTGGCATTGACCCCGACGCCGAGGGAATGGTGCTGTTGGCTGACGACGTAGCGCGCGGCCCGTTCGGCCAATTCACGGACCGACGGCAAGTTCGCCTCGGCGGCCCGGCGCTGCAAGTCGCTGCCCAGCTCTTCCAAAAACGATTTCACGCTTCCGGCTACCGCGCTCCGATTCCAACGCTCCACAAGCGCGCGAATCTGCGGCTTCTCAAGCAACTCGGCGACAGACGGAATCCGATCCAATAGATCGGGAGGTTTGATAGCCACGACGCGTCTCCTTCCCAGGAAGTGAATGGACGCGTTTCATTGTGACGGCTGCACCCCACCTGTCCAGAGACCCGAGTTTCCTCCCCCCACCCACATCCAAACTTAGCGGCGGGGCTCGCCCCGCGCCCCCCCCAACCGCAAGCCACCTCTTACGGCCCACCCCCTACGGCCCCACCCCCCGCTGCGCCATCCATTGGGGCACGGTCTGCGGCTGTTGCATCTCGGGCTCTTTCGCGCCGAACATCTTCTTCCAAAACGGCGGCGATGTTTCGCGTTGAGCAAGGCGTGGCGATGGAGGAGCCTTCTTGGCCTTGTCGCCTGGCGTCACCGCGTCGACGGTTTTGTTCCAGGCAGACTTGGTGCTGGCCGCCACACTATTCGCGCCTTTCTTTACCGAATCGAACGGCGAGGGCTTCGGTGGCTCGGGCGCTTTGTCGACCCAGGTGTTTTTCTTTTCGGTCTTGGTCGCGGTTGCCGCGCTCTTTGGCTTCGGCAGCTCCGGCATCTGGAACTTGGGCCAACTGACCTTGGTTTTCTTGGTGCTGAACATCCAATGTCCGTCGTTGGAGTCGGCGCCTGGAAGCTGCGTTTCGTGCGCAATCGGACCTGTCGCAGGAGGCACAGCTGCCGACGGAGTGACTGGGGTTATCGGAGGTAGTGAGGCCTGTGGAGCGGCTTGTGGTTGCGCGGTTGCAGCATCGTCTTGACGACCAAACGGCCACCAGCTCGAACCCTTTTCCGCGGCCACGACACCCTGGCCGGCCGCCAGAAAAACACCCACCACGATCGCACGCATTGCGAATCGCATTGCCGTCATGCCTCCATACAGCACGAAAATCGAGAAGAGTCCCATTGGGATATTCGTCCAACGGGGGTCGCGGAGTCTCTCAAAAAGGCCATACAGCGCCCAGATTGGATTATTGAGGCTGGCACTAGTATGCAACCACTGCCAGCGAGCCCAGCGAGCCGGGGCGTCCCCGCCCCCGCCCAACCGTTCATCATCAACCAGAAAGCATCCAAAATCGCAGAGCCTCCATTCATGAACAAATACCTGGATTTGTGCGGTAAAACCCTGCACAGCTGGCGGCCTCGTTGTTTCGCCGGGTTGATTAACGTACGATTACGGGACTTTGATCTTTGGAAAAAAACAGGGCGACTCGCTAGCAATGCTTTCGATCAGAATCGGCTTGATGGGCGCGGGACGAATGGCCACCGCGCTTGCGCGCGGGCTGGTGCGGGCCGAGATGGTTCCCGCCACCGCGATCGTCGCCTGTGATCCCAGTGCTGAGGCGCGCCAGGCGTTCGCCAACGAAGTTCCTGGCACAAACGTCGCGGCCGACAATGCCGCCGAAGTCGCGCAGGCGGACGTGGTCATTCTGGCCGTGAAGCCGCAAACCATGACCGTTGCCTTGGAGTCGCTCCGCGATGCGATCGGTGGCAATGCCCTGGTCGTTTCGATCGCCGCGGGAGTCACGCTCGCACGCTTACAGGCGGCCCTTCCAGGCGGACAAAGAGTGATTCGCGTGATGCCGAACACACCCTGCCTGATCGGC
>CAZGMU010000032.1:11767-19871 GCA_964526975.1 uncultured Planctomycetaceae bacterium | reverse complement strand
ACGACCTTCCTGCTCCGACAGTTCGGCAAAAACTACTTTGCAGTTCTCCTGCGCGTGGGCCCATTTCTTTGGCCCCTTTTTTACTGGCGTGTTAAGATGGATGTTTGTCGCGGGGGCGGGGTTTTTGCGGGCCGGTGTTGGTCGGCGGCGGTTCGGAACAGAGTGTATGCGATTGCGTGATTTGCAAACCAGTTGGCGGTTTTTGCCGGGACGGCGGCTCTTGTTCGAGGAGCTGGAGCGGCGCGATTTGCTCGCGGTGATGCGGATCGTGGATTGGAATACGTTCAACGGGCCGAACGACGCGGCGGGCGACGCCAATTTTCGCACGGTGCTCGAGGCGATCGGCAACGAGACGGTGCAGGGCAACACGCAGCGGGTCGACATTCTGGCGGTGCAGGAGACCGATCCACCGGGGGCGGGCGACTCGATTGGGCGAATTCAGAATGTGCTCAATAGTCTCTACGAGACGACAAGTTACAGCTTGGTCGTATCGCCGGTCGACGGCGGCGGCGACAGCACGGGATTCGTGTACAATACGTCGACCGTGTCATTGCTTGAATCGGTGCAGGTTGGCGCGAGCACGTTGACGCACAACATTCTGCGGGCGAAGTTTCAACCCATCGGTACATTGGCCTCCAGTATCTTTTATGTCTACTCGGTCCATTTGAAGTCTGGAACGGGCGGCGCCGATGCCAGCCTGCGTGGCAGCGAAGCTGCGCTCTTGCGTGCCGATGCCGATGCGCTCGGAGAAGGAACACAAGTGTTGATGATGGGCGACTTCAACATGCATGGCAGTTCCGAGACTGCCTGGACGAATCTCGTGGCGTCTGGAGCGGGGCAGTTGCAGGATGTCGCCAATGCCCCCGGCAATTGGTTGGACAACGAGGCCTTCAAAAGCCTGCATTCGCAAGACCCAGGCGGGGCGATGGACGATCGCTTCGACATTCACTTCGCATCGGGCGAGTTTTTCGACGGCGGCGGCGTGGATTACGTGGCGAATTCGTTTCACGTGTTCGGCAATAACGGGACGCATACGCTTAATTCGACGATCGACACGGGGACGGGCGCGAGCCCGACGGTGCTGGCTGCGCTGATCGCAGCAAGCGATCATCTGCCGGTGGTGGCCGACTATCAGATTCTGGCGTTCACGCCGAGCGTGGTTGTCAGCCAGACACTGGCGAGTACGAAAGTGGTCGAGGGTGGGTTGTACGATACCTACCAGCTTGTGCTGAATACGGTGCCGCTGGCGGATGTGGTGGTCACGGTGGCGCCAGATGTGCAGGTGGATGTAGGCAATGGGGCAGGCATCGCTCGTCAATTTACCTTTACGCCGGCAAACGCGCTGACGCCACAAACCGTGGTTGTGCATGCAGTGGATGACGCCCTCGGCGAGGGAAATCATAGCGGGCTGATCACCCACACTTCCACGAGTGCCGACGCTACGTACAACGGCCTTACGATCAATGGCGTGATGGTAGCGATCGTCGATAATGACGCGCCGACGATTGTGATCAACGAAATTGACTCGGATCAAGCTGGCACGGATGCCGCTGAGTTTATTGAGCTGTATGACGGCGGCGTGGGGAATGTTTCGTTGGCTGGCTACGTCGCCGTGCTGTTCAATGGCGGCGTGGTGAACAATCCTTCCTACGCTTCGTTCGACCTCTCGGGTAAATCGACGAACGCACAAGGTTTCTTTGTGCTTGGGAATTCTGACATTACTTCCAGCATGGCCGTGGCGAACAGCCTCACTTTTAGCAACAACACTTTGCAAAATGGAGCTGATGGTGTGGGGCTGTATTTCGGCGTTGTGGGAGCCGTTGCCAACGGGACGGCGCCGACCGCTGCGCAGTTATCCGGAAAACTTCGAGACGCGATTGTTTACAACACGGCTGGGCCCGTCGATGCGGATCTGGTTGCCGATTTGAATCCGGGGCAGCCACAGGTCAACGAGAATATGAATGGCCAAGTGACGACGCAGTCGCTTTCGCGAGTTCCTGATGGCGGCACGCCGCTGGACACGACGACGTATGTGGCCCAAGCACCGACGCCCGGCAGTCACAATCAGGCGCTGCCGTTCGGTGTTTTGGTTTTGCAGAGCGCGCAGCGAGTGGAACTGGTTGAAGGCGGACTGACCGATAGTTACCAGATCGCGCTGCTGTCGTTCCCAACGGCGGATGTGTTGGTTACGATCGATCCGGATAATCAGACCGATTTGGGCGCGGGGGCGGGCGCGCCGATCGTGCTGACGTTCACGCCAGCCAACGCTTTGATTCCACAGACTGTGAATGTCGTCGCGGTGGATGACGTGGCTATCGAAGGGGACCACACGTCGACCATTACGCATGTGCTGGCGAGTGCCGACAGCCGATACAACGGGTTTAGCGTTCCCAATGTTGTGGCCGCGATCACGGACAACGATCCGGTTGTCGCATTGGCGGGTGATTACAACTCGAACTCGGTCGTCGATGCGGGCGACTACGTGTTGTGGCGGAAGACGTTTGGCTCGACGACGGCGCTCCAGGCGGACGGCAGTGGGCCGACGGTCGGTGTGCCGAATGGCGTGGTCGACGAGGCCGACTATACCTATTGGCGTTCGCAGTTTGGGAATGCGAGTCCTGGAAGCGGAGCGGGGAGCGGGCAATCGGTGGTTGTAGCGGCGGACTCTTCGGAAGAACTCGCCCCGACGAGTGATGAGACGGCTGCTGCCAGTTCCACACTATTTGGTTTGCCATCGGGCGGGGGCTTGGGAGCGGGCACGGCGCGACGTATTTTGCGGTCGAGTTCGGTGGGTGGCACGCCGGTTAGTGGTGATTTACTTTTGGCGGCGTTGCATTTTGGTACGGTTGCGGAATCGTTTGAGGATGAGTTCGCGGTTATGTACGAGTCGTCAGGTGACGCGATTGCTGTTTTGGAAGAGCTTTTTGCCACTCTCGAAACGAATGGCCTTCTTGCAACGATTTAGGACTCGCAATTGGCGCGAGCGAGCTAGCCCAACTACCAGTTGCACTCGATGCCGAGATTGAGTCCTTGCAGCCAGGCCTCGGATTGCACAAACTTCGAGGCCGGCCGCGCATCGCCGATCAGCGGGTTGCCACCGATCTGCGTCGGGTTTACGGCCGGGTCGATTTGCTTGGCCACACGCAGCACGTCATCCAGCAGCATGAATGTGTAGCCTGCGGTTAAGCTCCAGTGGCAGCAAATGTGATAACGCACGTCTAATGAGAGCTCGGGTATCGCTGCAAATCCGTTGTCGCTTCGTGTGCCCATATTCGTGGGCTGGGCAAGCAAGCCGCCCGGGCTCACGATCGGCGCAGTGCTGGGAACGGTCACTATCGTTGCGCCGTTGACGCGAACCGTGTTCTTCATATTGCCTAGCGCCACTTGTGCGCGGCCTTCGATCGACCAGCGGAAGTGATCAATCGACTTCGAAAGACCAATTTGGCATCCTTGGAATTCGCTTTCAGTGCGGAATTGGTCGAGCGTGTCGAAAGTAGTGTCGAGCGGAATTAGGCCGCCTTGGTTGATCGAGATCAGGTGTTCTTCTACAGAGAGGGATTCCCGCAGCCGCAGATATCGATAGCCGACGAGCAGGTCTGTGTTGCTGTTATACGATCTTCCCACGTTTTTCCGTAGTAGCACGCTGCCCGAGTTGAGATCGCTATCGATTTTACCGGCCACAATGCCGGCGACGACGCCAGGGTATGCAACGAGTTCAGATGCTTGCAATCCGGAACTCGCGTCAAAAAACGGTCGGGCGAGAATTGGCATTCCGGACGGGTCCGATCCATAAGCAAAGTGGTCATCCGAGTCGCCTCCGCCTAGATCGATCCAGTTGGCTTCGATACCGCAGGTCTGGCAACTGTCGAGCCACTTGCCGATGGTGAAGCGAACGCCATCGCGACGGCCGCTGCCCAACTCGTCGCCTCCAGCGAGAATCGCGGTACCCGGCTCGCCGAGAACGCCGGCCTCAATCTGCGGTGTACCCTGAGGGCTGGTCGTGACGAGCGGCGGGGTTTTTTCGCCTTCAAGCCACCACATGAGATACTCGACGCGCCCGTAGACCCCACAACCACGCTGTTGCGGCATCTCACAGGGGCGTCCGTAGTCGCAGGGTGTGCCGGAAGGATAGTAGCCTTCGATCGGACCAGACCAGTCTTCATCCTGGTCAGAAATGACCACCCCACTGCGCATTTGGGCGTGTGCGCCCTTACTACAAATACCGGCCAACAACAATAAAACGACACTCAAGCCGACAATTATGCGCGAGCGCATCGGTTTCCCCCACCGCGTATCTGCACTAGATAAGCGGGGGCAGTTGATCAGCCGCACAATGCAACTGCAAAACACCCCCCGATGGCTCTATCGTCGTTATATTGCGTACGGTTTAACTTACCGCCAAATACCGCAAAATACAGACTTTCCGCACGACCGGCAAAAGCGGCAAAATAGTTGCAATTGGCCCCCCTCGCGTGTAAACTTTGTGCCACTTCGCTGAATTAACACCAGGAAGCGAGCTGCAATCCCATTCCGGCAAGTGTTGCGGGATTGCGATCTGCTTGCGTCCAAATGCATACGGGGGCTGAGCATGGCTGCAATGGGACAGGGGTTGCGTCGGGTGCTGCGGAATAGAAATAGAACTAGTAAGAAGCGATCAGGGTATGCCCTGCTGGGTTCTCGAACTCTCGTTTTTGAGAAGCTTGAGGAACGACTCGCGCTGTATGCGGTTGGAGTTCACCGCGGCCTAGCGACGGAGGGCTACTATCTATTTGAGGATCAGTTCGGCGCAACCGCTATGGATCAAAGCGCTTACATGAATGCATTTTTTCAGGCGGCAGAAGACGAGGATCTGGATAACTTTGGAACGAACGTTGTTAACCACTTTTGGGACCACTTAGGATTTGTGGTTAACGGATCCTACGCGCGTAACGTGAATGATGGGTTTTTATTCTTTGATTCTGCTCCAAAGCGTGCGTTTGATTGGGGCGATGATGCTGCGCAGGCGTATATGGCGGGAAACCTTGAAGGCGCGTTTGGTGCCTTAGGGCATATGGTGCACCTCTTGCAGGATATTACCGTTCCTGCTCATTCGTTGAACGACCTGCATTTTGAATCACCTGAAACATTGGAGGCGATCGTTCGCATTTACGGTGTTACGCTCGGACAATTGTTCAATCAGCCCGATCCCTACCATGACTATGTTGATGGCCAGTTCTTTACTACCGACGGCAGCTTTGAACTAAAGATTCCCACAGCCTCGTTCAATCTGTTGCGCAATACCGAGCGTTGGAGGCAATTTGGATCGCGTCTTTCTGTGCCAAGCGATAGTTTGCGGTCCCCCTACGATATTGCTGACCAATACAATTTCGCCTTTTCAGGCGGCACGAACATTGAGCCGCTCCTCCGCTTGTTTCAAGAGAATGCGACGGCCTCCGAGGCGTACGATAGTCGCAATGCTGCCGGGCGTGTGCAAAACGGTAGCCACTTGGGCGGGATATTTGACTTTAACAATTACGACAATTGGAACGAGAATGAGCTTCGGTCGATGGCTTACGACCTCATTCCAGATGCAATCCGTAGCAGTGCAGAACTAATCAGGTACTTCTTTGGCGTTGTCGACGTCGAAGCTCCTAAAGTAAATATTCCGCAATTGACCTCATCAGATCCAAATCAGCCGCAATCTATTAACAACGCATTAACGCTTACTATTGCCGCAACGGATAAAGGATTCGGCGACAGTGGAATAAGTAAGGACCGCTTCAAGTTCGAATTTGCAAAACTGAATTCGGACGGTAGCCAGGGAAACTGGATTTCGCCGAACATAGCGCCATCGCGGTACTCGGAGGCTGAGAGTGCTGGTCTAGGCGTGGACCTGGAAGGAAAATACGGTACCAAACTTTCGTATGACCTAATAGGAGAAGATGATGCTCGGTACGCGATAAGAGTGGCCGTTGAGGACGGCGGAGGGAATAAAACAACCGAGATGTATTACGTTCGCATCGGCAGTCCGCCAGTCAACGCCGTTGTCGTTCTCGATGTTTCCGGCAGCATGGGCGGCCAGCCGCTGCAGGATGCGATTGCCGGCGGTCAGAGATTTGTCAGTCTACTCAATACAGGTAGCCAAATCGGCGCCGTTCGATTTAACGACACCGCGCAAAGCATTTTTCCTCTCACGCTGATCGCCGACCAGTCGAACGTTCGTGATCAAGCGGAGTCGGCCATGTCTGGCCTCTCGGCAGGTGGAAATACCTCGATTGGCGCAGGGCTGGCTGTCGCCTTCGGGCAGCTTGGTGCTGTGCCCACGGACAACCTAAACGAGCGTGGCGTTGTCTTGCTTTCCGACGGTGCCGAAAACACTGAGCCGTTCGTTGCTGACGTGATGGCCAACGCGGATCCCAGCATCAAGTTTTTTGGAGTTCCTTTTGGCAGTGGTTCCGATACGCAACAAATGCAGGAGCTGGCCGCCCAGACCAACGGGGCGTTTATTACGGTTCCCGACGGACAATCGCCTGAGAGAGCTTTTGTCGAGTTGTCAGGCAAGATCAATGATGAGCAAACCGTGCTCGATACTTCCGGCGCTGTTGGTCTTGGGCAGAGTGTATCGCAAACATTTCAAGTCGAGTCAGGCGCTAAGCAGCTCACTACAGGTATCTTGTGGCCCGGTAGTGTGCTCGAGCTGATGCTCATCGCACCCAATGGAGCGGTGTTTTCCCACAGTACCGTTTCCTCTGCGGTACGCGTGATAAGTTCCGGCACCTCAGAGTTTCTCAAGATTGAAAACCCAATGGCCGGGACCTGGCGCGCGGTAGTGCGTGGCGTTCAAGTGTCCGGTGCTGCCGAATCGTTCGATCTCTTTGCTCGCGTCGTCTCGCACCTCAAGGGGCGTATTCTTTCCGCTCCACCAGAGGTGAAGGTAAATGACCTTGTTAATGTTCAGGTTCTCTTAGCTGACAATGTTGGAATTGCCGGCGCGACGGTTACGGGCCTGTTGGTTCCACTGGCTGAAGGAGAGCCTTCGACACCAGTCCAGTTGTTCGACGACGGTCAGCACAACGACGGTGCAGCAAATGATGGCCTCTACGGTGGTACATTTCTCGCTGGAATCTCTGGTAGGGGAACTTATGAGTTACACGTTTCTGCCACAGGTACGTCCAGCTCAGGGTCTGCGTTTACACGACTGCCTACGCAGAGCTACTTTGTCACGGGCAGCGGCCGAGCGGGTAACTCGATCTCCGGCTATGTGTTTGTTGACATCAATAACAATGGCTTGATGGATCCGCCGGAATTGCCGTTGCCAGGCGTCGTGATTCGTCTCGACGGCCCAACGCCACGAGAAACTACGACCAACGTAGAAGGCTTCTACGATTTTCGTGATCTGCCGCCCGGTCAGTACACGTTGACTGAAACTCATCCGGTCATTTTTCTCGATGGCATCGATAGCCAAGGCTCGCCACAGATTGGCTCGATAGCCAATGATTCATTCGTGTCGCTCGCGATGCCTGGCGGTATTCGCGCCTTTGAATACAATTTTGCCGAGCGTGGCCTGCTGCCTGAACTGATTAGCAAGCGACTTCTTCTCAACAATCCCCCCGTGCTGACGACGGTTGGCGGTACATATGCCATTCAGGTTGGTCTGAATACGCTGGCCTTCAAGGCAGATGTCGCCAAGGTGATGCAGGTCACTGCATCTGTGCCAACCGCTGCGCTGCAGCTTTACGACTCGAATTTGAATCCAGTTGCGTTCAGCAGCGACGGCAAGAATCTGACGGCGTTGTTGGCCGCCGGTAAGTCGTACATGCTAGTTGCTTCGGTCAAAACGCAAGTTGCGGGTGCGAATGTCAAAGTGCAGGCAGTCGACTCTGCACAGTTGACCGCCAAAGGCGACTACGATCGAAACGGCCAGATCGACAAGAACGATTTGGCCGTATGGCGTGCCACATTTGGCTCCAGCGCCAATCTTGCCGCCGATGGCAATCGCAACGGCATCATCGATGCCAGCGACTACGTCCTCTCGCGCAAAAATCAGAACAAGAGCGTTGCCAGCCAGGCGAGTGCGCAAAGCCAAACCGCCGCGCTCGCAACAAGCCAAACAAGCCAGTCGACC
>CAZGMU010000032.1:11417-11757 GCA_964526975.1 uncultured Planctomycetaceae bacterium | reverse complement strand
CCAATACTTTACCAGTCTCGCTTTCCGCCGCGAAGCCTGTTGTAACTCCCGTGAGCACGTCAATCGTCGTCTCACCAAGTACGGCCGTTACCAATCAGGGCGTTTCGACAACGACTGTCGCGACAGCCATCGTCGCCACTAGCAAGACGCTTCTTCTGAATACCGCCACGAAAGCCACAAGCTCCTCGTCCCAATCGTCAAAATCAGTCCAGCCGGTTGACGCCGTCTTCGAGTCTATCGGCAAGAGCGAGAGCAAGAAGATAAAAGCGTCCAAGAAGGCTGAGGAGGCGAAGTTCAAGTCGCTTGCCAAGGAGATGAAAAAAGCCGCCAAGTTAGCTGC
>CAZGMU010000032.1:1598-11407 GCA_964526975.1 uncultured Planctomycetaceae bacterium | reverse complement strand
ACGCAGTACCCAGTGCGTCTCCGGTATCGCGCACTGGTGGCTGTTTGTGTTATGTCGGTTGTACCGAGTGGCCGGTGTGGTTGAGATGGTTGTTTTGATTTTGTGTGGGCCGGTGCCGCATGCGCGGAATATTTTCGGTTTGTCTCAAGTCCTTCGTTTGACTTCGATCGCAATTGACATAGGTTTGCGGTGGAGGCATGACGAACTGACGTCGGCCCCGAGGCAAGTGCTCGAAAGGGCATGAGCCGCACGAAACTCGTCTTCCGAACCGTAGGTCAGGCTTTTAGCCTGCCAATACTCATCAACTGTCAGGCGTGAAGCCTGGCCTACGTGGGCCGAAGCATAGTTCCGTGTCAACGGGCCTGCAGCGTCATCATCCTCGAAAAAGGCAAACTAGTCGCAAGACTGGGGCGCAAAGCCAAGGGCCACTTCCTTACAAGTCGTGGTAGCCTGGTTGCCGAAGGGATGTTGGCTGTCGTCCCGATCGCTGCTTCGGCAGACGATCGGCCCGACCGACCTGGAAGTTTTGAGCCAACGCGAGGTTTGATTTCGCAGACTCCAATGTTTTATCGGTAGGTCGTCGTCGACGGCGCAATGCAGGCCCAGCCGCCTCGTCCTTCGCAAGAGGGCAGGGTGGTTGCCGTCGAGGGGGACCAGTTAACGGGAGCGACTACACAACGGCTCCCGAACCTAATAGGGTTTGACTCAGATGAGTCGGCCCGAGAATCGGAGGATGCAATGAAGAATCTTGCTCTGAAAGTACAGCGTTTCCTCGAGTCGGAAGACGGTCCCACCGCGGTTGAATACGCCGTTATGTTGGCGTTGATCGTGATTGTGTGCTTGACCGCCATTAAGTCGATCGGCACGAACGCCAACACGACGTTCAACAACGTCGCGAAAGAACTCGGCGGCGGTGGCGGTACCTGAGAACTCTGCCTGGCATCGCTTGAGCCTTTGCTCAATTCATAATGAAACACACATCCCCTCGGCAGCCTTTGGCGGCCGAGGGGTTTTTCGTTTTTTGCAGGTGCCCCCAAGAAGCTCCCGTCATTCCCGCGCAGGCGGGAATCCAGGTGGGCTGGGTGGGAAAACTAGATTCCAGCCCGCGCGGGAATGGCGTGCGATGGAAGTCGCTGGCACTAAGGACATGTTTTGAAATGGCGAAAGCTGCCTTGGAACCCTCTCCCTTTGGGAGAGGGCAGGGTGAGGGTGCCTTGATTTTCCGCTATTCTCCCTCACCTCAAACCCTCTCCCAAAGGGAGAGGGAGAATTCTAAAACACCTTCTAAGTTCCATGCAGTTCTCGATAAAACAACAAATTTCCCTGCCTCGGGCCGCTGGCCTGCAATCCGTAACCTAGTCTTTTTATAGGCAAATGCTCGCGCCGCGCGGCCGCCTTCCAATCCTTACAACCGTTCTCAGTGCCATGCCTGCCATATCTCACGAGCTATTGATTACCGCCGTCGAAATGGTGTGCTACTTTTGCACAGCGATTGGTGTGGCATTCACGTTCTTATTCGCTACGCGGGCTTAGGAAAATATGCCCGAATGATGAATACCGAATGGCGAATGCCAGCGGGGCTGCTTCGTCATTCGTCATTTAGAAATTCGACATTCACGCTAGGGTCACCCATGAACGACATTCAACACATCTCTCGAGGTTTGCTCGAAAACTGGCCCATCTGGGTCGTCACGCTGACATTGATCGTTGCGGCCGTCATCGACGGCTTGCAGCTTAAGGTGCCGAACTGGATCACGTTTCCGATGATCATCTCGGGCTGGGGCTATAGTCTTTTGCTGTCGCCTTACGCCGGTTGGGAAGGGCTGATGTATAGCGTGCTGGGCACGGTCGTCGGCCTTGCTCTTTTGCTGCCTGCTTATGCGATTGGTGGCATGGGCGCTGGCGACGTGAAGTTGCTGGCCGGCGTCGGCGCGTGGGTGTGGAGCACCACGACGCTGTACGCGTTCGCGGTTTCGACGATTGTCGGTGCGATTATCGCGATCCTGATGGTGTTGTTCCGCCGCAAGTGGGGCAAGCACCAGGCCCAGTTTTGGATGATCTGCACGGAAATCCTCACGATCAAAGATCCGGAGACACTGGCGACGATCGCCGCCGAGCGCAAGCCGTCGATGATGCTGCTGCCGTATGGTATTCCGATCGCGATCGGCACGATCGGCTACTTCGCGGTTGCTGGCATGTTGCTGTAGAGCAGGGAGCCTGAAGCGGAGGCTGCTTCACACCGCTGCTTTCGCGAGAACTTAACAATTAAACAAGCACTTTGGCCTGGTCGCTTCAGCGACCAGGCCGAGCTTTGCGCGCGGGTGCAAGCATGCGATCCCCTCTGTCGGCATGTGAAGCTGCATCGACCTTGCCGCCGCGCGAATTTGCTTGAAACGGGATTTGTTGATCGTGCCGAAGAAAACGACAAGGTTCCGTTTGCGTAAACGCTAGCGAATAAATCGTAAGTAGGCGTTTATCGGAACGGCCGTTTGCAAGTTCGCCCGAGCGAGCTTGGCGATCTTTGCTGCGAGCGGAACACTCAGGGAGATACCATGCGACCGAAATCGCTGCTTTTGTTGGCACTGGCGCTGGGATGCGGCCTCGTGGCCTCGATCGGCATCAGCCAAGTCATGGACCGCAACAACCACGGCCCCGCCCAAATCGAAACCGTCCCGATCTATGTCGCGACGCACAATATCAACCTGGGCGACCCGATCGACGCCAAGATGTTGTCGCTGGATCCGTGGCCGAAGGATAAAATTCCGCGCGGCGCCATTACCAAGCTCGAAGACCTTCAGGGTCGCCGTCCCCGTGCGGCGATCATCGAAGGCGAGCCGATTCTCGAAGGCAAGCTGCTCGAGAAAGGCCAGATCGCCGATCCGATTCGCTCGATCACCAAGGGGATGCGGCTTTACACGATTAAGGTAGACGCCGAGAAGAGCGCTGCCGGCTTATTGGGGCCAGGCGACCGGGTCGATGTGCAGCTCTTTGTCCCCAAGGATCAGAGAACAGGCGTCCAGACGGCTAAATCAAAAGTCATTCTGCAGAACGTGCGCGTTTTCGCTGTGGACCAACTCGTTCAGCGCTCGGCCGAGGGGGGCGAAGAGCGCTCGGTCGCGAAGACCATCTCGTTGCTGTTGAAGCCGGATCAGGCCAACAAGCTGTCGCTGGCCGCTCAAATTGGCCAGATCAGCTTGATTCCGCGTAACCCGGATGATGAAGACTCGGCCTTCACCTCGGAAACCACCGTGGACGACCTGCTCGCCAGCGGCAACGAGATGAACAGCCGAACCAAAGAGCAGGGCGAGACCAAGGAACCGGCCGAGAGCGCCAACACCGGGCTCCCCGTAGCCGCTCCGAAGCCGCCGATCCGAATGGAAATCGTCGAAGCGCAAGGCGTTCGCGAAGTATTGTTCGACGCGGAAACGGGGCGGCCCATTCATCCCACGACCAACGAAGCATTGGGGCCCCTGCCACGCCCGGCCGCGACAAGCGCTGCTCCCGCGGCGGGCGATCCTGCTCCGGCTGCGCCTGCCGGGGGCGACTCCGATCAAGCACTCGAAGATTTTCCAGTAGATTTTAATCAACCTCACTAGTTCTTTTCGCTTGCTTTGCGAGCGTCCCGCGGCTCGCAAAGCAAGCCGTTTCAATTCGATCCGACCGCACGGAAGCCAGGGCGCAAGACGCGCCCGATGACGAAGGAAGTACAAGGATGTACGTGAACCACCGCAAGTTGTGGCAGAGCCCGTTGTCGATTTGCACGAGCCTCGTAGCGACCGTGCTGCTCGCGACCGGTCTGGCCGAAGCCCGTGCGCAGGAGCTTCAATCCTCGTCCGTGATTCGCAAGGTCAGCGAATTGAGCGACAAGATGGAGATGACGACGAACTCGAGTCGCATCCTCACGCTCGACAAGAACATCCCGCGCGTGCAGGTCAATAATCCGGAACTGATCGCCGTTACGCCGCTCTCGGCCACGCAGGTGCAGATCTCGGCCAAGAAGGCCGGTGTCACGCAGGTCAACCTGTGGGACAGCGATGGCAAGGTCCACTCGATCGATGTCATGGTCTACGGTGACGCCCGCGAGTTGGAAGCAGCCTTGCATACGCAATTTCCACATGCCTCGATCAAGGTTTACCGTTACAGCGAAAGCCTCGTGCTGTCTGGTTTCGTCGATCGGCCCGATCATGTGAGCCCGATCATGCAGCTTGCGGCCGATTACTCGCCGAAAGTGATCAACAACGTCCAGGTCGGCGGCGTGCAGCAGGTGCTCTTGAAGGTGAAGGTGATGGAAATATCACGACCCAGGCTGCGCCAACTCGGTGTCGATTGGGCCTGGTTCGGCGGCGGCAACGGCAGCTTCATTGTGAGCAAACCCGGTGAATTGATCTCTACATTCAGCAGCGCTGCGCGGACTGTCACAACTGCCGGCAACGCCACTGCCAGCTTCGGCGTTATCGGAAATAACGGCGCATTTTTCGGTGTTTTGGACGCCCTGGAAGAGAATCAGGTCGCCAAGGTTCTGGCAGAACCGAACATTGTTGCCGTGAGTGGTCGACCATCCCAATTTCTTGTTGGCGGCGAAACTCCGATTCTCGTGCCGCAGAGCTTGGGCACGAGCAGCATCGAATACAAGTCCTTTGGAACGAAGATCGACTTCTTGCCGATCGTATTGGGGAATGGCTGTATTCGCTTGGAAGTTCGCCCGGAAGTCAGCCAAATCGACAAAAGCAAGGGAATCGTTCTCAATTCGATCGAGGTTCCCGGTTTCACTGTGCGCCGGGTCGATACAGCGGTGGAGATGCAAGCTGGTCAGACTTTTGCCGTGGCTGGCTTGGTGCAAGAATCTTCGAACAATATTAACCGTGGGTTACCCTACCTGAAGGATTTGCCGATTGTCGGCGTGCCCTTCCGCCGCACGAAGCAAGAAGTCGAGGAGGTCGAACTGCTGATCGTGGTCACGCCTGAATTCGTCGATCCGATCGACGCTTGTGAGATGCCTTGTGGCGGACCTGGCTACGCGACCGTTATTCCGACGCGCAAGCAGCTCTACTGCGGGGGCCATGTCGAAGTGCCGCCATATTGCAACCCGACCGCCGGTCTCAATGCTTGCGGCCAGGATCCCTGTGCCCGTTGCACGGATGGCGGTTCGGGAAACTGCGGCTGCAACAATGGTGGTGCTCCGGTGATGAATGGCTCGTTTCCCGAGCAGGGCCAGCCAATGCAGGAAATGATGACGACTCCGATGACGCCGTTGCCCGGCGGCATGGGCTACGATGGACCGACAAGCAGCATAAACAATATGACGCCGACGCCCACGACTGCCGAGCCTGTGCCGACCCACGGCACGTCGATCAGCGATTCGCCCACGCCCGCCGATCTCACGCTGCCCAAGCAAACCACGAAGCCGACGGTACAATCGAGCCCAGCCGCGCAACCCCCGTTGCCGCCACAACCGACACCACCGGCGCCCGCGTTGCCTCAACCGGCTCAGCCAGCCCAGACGCCAGATCTGCCGCCGGGCGAGGACACGTCCTATGTCCTGCCGTTCACGGATAGCTCGGCTTCGGCCAACAACAATGCCCGCGGCTACGCACCGCTGCGTCCACCGGTCTTCATGCGTAATGCATCCAGACCGAACAACCCGCAGCCGCAGAGTTCCACGACCTCGCGTCAGGGCGGCCTGATCGGGCCGATCGGTTACGAGCAATAACCGTAAGCTAACCTTGCCATAACGGATGGTGAGTACGCGTCCGGGTTACCACTTTAGCGTCGGCCGCAAGGCCGAATAAACGCCGGCTATTCCGGCACTCCTTCTGCCCTTGCGGCCGGCGCTAGCTCACCTAGTCCCTTACCTCGATTCGCTCCCCGATGCCAAACGTTCTGCGTATCGCTGTCGTAGATCCCAAGGATTCATCGCGTGACGCGTTGAAATCGATGCTGCTCGGTCTCGATACCGTGTGGCTCGAGGCCGAGTGCTCGCGTTACGAGTTCTTTACCGATGTCGTTGGGCAGACCAACCCCGACGTCGGCTTCATCGCCCTTGATAGTAATCCAGACAAAGCGCTGGAATTGCTCGAATCGCTGGCTCGGTCGGCGCCCAAATGCGATCTGCTCGTTACGAGCACCTCGACCGATGGCAACCTGATCCTGCGCTCGATGCGAGCTGGCGCCAAAGAGTTCCTGACGCAGCCGCTGCAAACCGAAGACCTGGCCGCCGCGCTGCAACGCGTCGCTCGTCAGCGCGCGGGCAGCTCCGGAAGCGCCAGCCCCGGATGTTCGATCATCGCGCTCACCGGCGCGACCGGCGGCGTTGGCACCACGAGCCTCGCCGTGAATCTCGGCTGCTCGCTGGCCGCGAACCCTGAAAATTCCGTGGTCTTGTTGGATCTCGACCTGTGCCTGGGCGATGCCGACGTCTTCCTCGACACGATTCCCGAGTACACGATTTCCGACGTCGCCCAGAACATCAATCGCCTCGACTTGACGCTGCTCAAGCGGTCGCTCACGAAGCACGACACCGGCTTATACCTGCTGCCGCGCCCCGTGCAACTGGAAGACGCCCGCCACATTACGACCGATGAGTTGACCCGGGTGCTGGGTTTGCTCAAGGCGTCGTTCACGCATGTGATCATCGATACGTCGAAGGGCTTTACCGAGATAGACATGCACGCGTTGGCCGAAGCCGACCAAGTGTTGCTTGTCACGCAGCTCGATTTGCCGTGCTTGCGCAACGCCGTGCGACTGATGATGTCGTTCAAGGAATCCGGCAAGTTCGACGAGCGAGTCAAGATCGTGGTCAACCGTGTCGGCTACGACACCGGCCAGATCAGTCTCAAAAAAGCACAGGAAACGATCGGGCGGGACATCTTCTGGCAAGTGCCGAACGATTATCGCGTGATGGTCGAGGTGCGCAACAACGGCGTGCCGCTCGCCCAGCAAGCGCCCAAGGCTGCGATTACGCAATCGATCAATCAACTAGCCGTGGCACTGAGCGGTAAGAGCGATGCCGAGGCGCCTGAAACCACGACCAAGAAAAGCGGCTGGCGCAATCTCTGGCCAGCCCGCGCCTGATCCAACTGATTGCAGCAGATCCTAAAAGAGCGCGATTAGCGGCCGCGCCCACGCGGCTGCGCTCCGGTCTCGCGACACCCACAAAAAAAGTTTTCACAGCCGCGCCCACTCAACGCCACAAAGGGCACAAGCAGGCCGGACTTAGCCCGTCCTGCTCTTCTATGCTTGGCTAACAGACTAAAGTCTGTCCTACTCCCTACAACCGCTACCACCGGACAATTAGCTCCGGCGGTTTTCACCAGTCTCTCCAATGCCCGCCCCGGCGCACGGCTGCAAGCTATCTTTTCATGCGAGCTATTCGCGGATTCCCGGCGCCAGCGACCGTTGCCGGAGAGTCCTACCGATCAACACACCGTTTGTTTCTGGAACTACTTCGATGACGAAGCTTGCCAATTCCCCCGCTGCCTTGTCTCAGAAAGACAAGGAAGCTGAATTCGAAAATATCAAACGTCGCATCCATACCAAGCTCGTGGACAAGCTCGACTTGTCGCGCGTGGGTGAGCTCGAAGGGGACGTCCTCCGCCGCGAAATTCGTCTTGTCGTGGAGCACCTGTGCGATAGCGAAGACACGTTCCTTAACCGTAGCGAGCGTGATCGCCTGATCGACGAGGTGCTCGACGAAACGTTCGGCTTGGGCCCGCTCGAGATGTTGCTGAAGGAGCCGTCGATCTCGGAAATCATGATCAACGGCCCGAAGAATGTTTACGTCGAACGCAAGGGCTGTTTGGAGAAGACACAGGTCACGTTCCGCGACGACAAGCACCTGATGCAGATCATCGACCGCATCGTGTCAAAGGTCGGCCGCCGTGTCGACGAAGTCTGCCCGATGTGCGACGCCCGTCTGCCGGACGGCTCCCGTGTGAACGCGATCATTCCGCCGCTCGCGCTGGACGGCCCGTCGGTCACGATTCGTCGTTTCGGCTCGAACCCGCTCAAGCTCGAAGACCTCTTGAACTACAAGAGCATGACACCGGAAATGGTCATGCTGCTCGAAGGGGCCATGAAGGCCCATTTGAACATCATCATCTCGGGCGGCACCGGCTCGGGTAAAACCACGCTGCTGAATACGCTTTCGAGCTTCATCTCGAACGAAGACCGCATCGTCACCATCGAAGACGCGGCCGAACTTCAGTTGCAACAAGAGCACGTGGTGCGGCTGGAAACGCGCCCGGCCAACATCGAAGGCAAAGGCCAGATCAAGGCGACCGATCTCGTGCGGAACTGTCTGCGTATGCGGCCCGATCGGATCATCATCGGTGAGTGCCGCGGCGCCGAAACGCTCGACATGCTCCAAGCGATGAACACAGGCCATGACGGCTCGCTCACCACCTGCCACGCCAACACGCCGCGCGACGCCATCGCCCGCTTGGAAACGATGATCATGATGGGCGGCTTCGAAATGCCGGCCCGCGCCATGCGTCAGCAGATTGCCAACGCGGTGGATTTGATCGTTCAAGCCACCCGCTGCCAAGGCGGGCCGCGCAAGGTGACCCACATCACCGAGGTCGTCGGCATGGAGCAAGACACGATCGTGATGCAAGATATTTTCAAGTACGTGCAAGAAGGCGTCGACGAGCGGGGCAGGGCAGTGGGCCACTTCATGGCCACCGGTATCCGCCCAGGCTTCATGAGCCGCCTCGAGTCGTGCGGCGTCCGCCTGCCGGCCAGCACGTTCCGCGAACGAATCATGTTGAGGGATTAGTTTGTTGTCCGTTGCATAAGTCGCAATGGTGATATCGAGAACAACGGACTACGGACAACTGACCACGGACTAACCTGCTATGTCACCCATCATCATCTACATTGCTGTCTTCTTCGGAGTCGCCGCGACGATCGGCGCGATCTCGTTCATCATGAGCGGCGATAAGGAAGATGAAGTCGCCGACCGCCTGAGCGCCCTTACCGGCGGCAAAAAAGTTCTCAAAGGCGATGCCGCTCAATACAAAGAGCTGCTCGCCGCGATGAAGTCGGAAGAGAAGACCAGCGGGCTCGAAAAGTTCGTCGCTCGCTACCTGAATCTACGGTTGCTGTTCGATCAGGCCGATGTTCATTTCCCGATTGCGCAGTTCCTGATGATTTGCGCCGGCCTTGCGGCGGTTGGCTTGATGCTGCCGTCGCTCGCGGGTTTCAACATCATGCTCGGCCCCGTCATGGCCGTGTTTTTCGCCCTGGTGCCGCTCCTTTGGCTTCTCTTCCGCCGCAAACGACGGATGAAGAAATTCGCCGCTCAACTGCCCGAAGCGCTCGAGCTCATCGCGCGGGCTCTGCGGGCGGGGCACAGCCTCGCGGCCGGGTTCAACCTCGTGGCCAACGAAATGTCCGCGCCGATCGGCGGCGAGTTCAGCCGCACGTTCGAAGAACAAAACCTCGGCAAGCCGCTTGAAGAAGCGCTCAACGACCTTGTGAAGCGTATTCCCAATCTCGATCTCAAGTTCTTTGCCACGGCGATCATCTTGCAACGCCAAACGGGTGGCGACTTGGCCGAGATTCTCGACAAGATCGGCCACCTGATTCGCGAGCGCTTCAAGATCTGGGGCCAGGTTCAGGCTCTTACCGGCGAAGGCCGCCTCTCCGGCATCGTCCTCTTGGCATTGCCGCCGGCGCTCTTCGTGGTTGTTTACCGCATGAACCCCGACTACCTGATGCTGCTCTTCACCGACCCGCTGGGCAAGAAGATGCTCATCGGCGGCATTGTCTCGCAGCTGCTCGGCGCTTTGATGATCCGCAAAATCGTGAAT
>CAZGMU010000032.1:0-1588 GCA_964526975.1 uncultured Planctomycetaceae bacterium | reverse complement strand
GTCGGGTGTCGGGTGTCAGGTGTCAGTGAATACCTGATGTCTGGTTCCTAACACCCGACACCTGGCACCTGACACCTGACACCTAACTCACCATGACGCTTTTATTCGCTACCCTTGTTAGCATGCCGCTCTTGACCAAATGCGCCATTTTCGGCGGCGTGGCTTGCGGTGCATGGCTGTTGCTCGACCTGTTGTCGAAAACCAAGCCGCGCGCCGAAGCGCGGCTGGAAGATATCCGCGATCCCAACCGCCGCCGCAACGAAGGACCCCGCGGCGTCACCAAGCGCTCGGTGGGCATCGGCCGGTTGCTCGAGAAGGCCTCACCCAGCATGGCCAAGCCGCTTCAACCCAAGACCGAGGAAGAGGTCGGCAGGCTGCGGGCCAAGTTGAACTACGCCGGCTTCCGTACCGAAGCCGCTCCGAGCGTCTTCTTGGGGCTCAAGTTCATGTGCCTTGTTCTTGGCTTCCTGGCGGGCGGCGGCGCGATGCTGCTGAGCAAGGGCTGGACCAGCGAGACGGGCATGTACACGGTCGGCATCGGCGGCCTCGCTTTTTACCTGCCCGATCTCGTGCTCAAGCTGATTACCAAGAGCCGCCAGGACAACATCTTCTTTGGCCTTCCCGATGCGCTCGACCTGATGGTCGTTTGCGTCGAAGCCGGCCTCGGCCTCGATCAGGCCATGCGCAAGGTCAGTGAAGAGATGAAGAAGACGTTCAAAATCGTCGCCGAGGAATTCGGCCTCTGCAATTTGCAGTTGCAGATGGGCCGCGCGCGCAACGAAGTGCTCCACGACCTGGGGGCTCGCACCGGGGTTGATGATCTCAAGGCATTGGCCGCGATCCTGATCCAAGCCGACAAGTTCGGCTCGAGCGTGGCCCAGGCCCTTCGCGTGCAAAGCGATTCGATGCGAACCCGCCGCCGCCAGATGGCCGAAGAGAAAGCAGCCAAAACCGCGGTGAAGCTGATCTTCCCCCTGGTGCTGTTCATCTTCCCGGCGATCTTCATCGTGCTCGTCGGCCCCGCCGCGATCACGATGGTGAACGAGATGTTCCCAGCGATGAGTGGAGGAAAGTAGGCGGCAAGTACTGACAATCGCGACCGCAAAAAAGTGGCGCCGGCTCTCAAGCCAACGCCACTTATTTTTTGCCAACCCACACCGCCGCTCGCGGCTTAGCCAAAGCCTCGCCGCTCGTCAGCGATCTCCACGGCTCCTTTTGTCGATCTGCCCCGACTTCAGCCGCACCAAACCTATTTAGCGATGTCGCCGCCATGTGGGCACGACCAACAGGCCCAGCAGCGCCAGCATGACAGCGCCCGGCTCAGGGATACTGCCAGAGTCCAGCGAACCGCTACCAGAGCCCGACGGGTTTCCAAAGGTCGACCGCCACAAAGCATACCGCTCAGCCTGCGTCGACAGACCGTTGTCGTTCGGCAGCGGAGCGTTGCCGGAGTTTTTCCGCCACGTGACGTAATCGCCTGCATCGACCTTGCCATCGTTGTTGAAGTCGCCCGTCACACCGGCCGCCGCGATCATGTCAAAAATCGGTGGATTGAGCAAAGACAGACGTGCCTGTTCGTCAGTAATCG
>CAZGMU010000031.1:0-19886 GCA_964526975.1 uncultured Planctomycetaceae bacterium | reverse complement strand
GAACTCCGTTCCCCTATGGGCCTTTTCGACCGCCTCAAGCAAGGTCTCAAGAAGACCAGCCAACTCCTGAAAACCGATGTCCGCGACCTTTTCAAGAGCCAAGGCCGATTGATCGACCAACCCTTCCTCGACGAAATGCGGGCCATCCTCTTCAAGACCGATATGGGCTACGACACGGTCGAGCAGATCGTCGAAGAAGTCGCCGCCAATTTCCGTGGCCGCGTCGTCACACTCGAGCAAATGCTCGACACTTGGAAGCAAAAGCTCAAAGCCTTGATGGCCCAGGACGACGCCCCCATCAGATTTGCCGAGTCGGGCCCCACGGTGATCATGGTCTGCGGCGTCAACGGCAGCGGCAAAACCACGACCATCGCCAAGCTTGCCCAATTGCTTCACTCGCAAGGAAAGAAGATAGTCTTGGGAGCGGGCGACACGTTCCGCGCGGCGGCGGTTCAGCAGCTTTCGATCTGGGGCGAGCGAATCGGCGTGCCCGTGGTAAAGGGCGAGCCGAACAGCCATCCCGCCAGTGTTGCTTATCGCGCCGTCGAAGAAGGCCTCAAAACCGGCGCCGATGTCGTGATCGTCGATACCGCCGGCCGCCTGCAAACGCAAAAAAACCTCATGGCCGAATTGACCAAAATCCAAGAGGCCATTCGCAAGCAGATTCCCGCCGCGCCTCACGAAGTCATTCTCGTGCTCGACGCCACCACGGGGCAAAATGGGATTAGCCAGGCGTCAAAGTTTACTGAAGCCGTAGACTGCACGGGAATCGTTCTGGCCAAGCTAGACGGCACAGCCAAGGGTGGCGTCGTCGTCGCCATCCGCCAACAGGTGGGACTGCCGGTAAAATATATCGGCGTTGGTGAAAAGTCCGAAGACTTATCCCCCTTTATACCCGATCAATTCGTAGATGCGTTGTTCGACGAAGTTTCGGGCGAAACAACGCCTTCAGCATGAAGGTATTAGCTGGGCCGGCCAGCTTTGGCGGAACCTTCTTCGAGCCCGGCACAACCCCAACTATTGCAGGCTGCCGCTTGGTTTGCGGCCGCTTTGCATTCACGCTAGCTAGCAAGCGCTTCCGATAGGAATTCTGGACTCGGCATGCCGTCGCGGTACGGTTGCCGTTTGTGCTTCCGCATTCTACCGCACTCACCTACCAACCTACCCCACCTCTACCAGATCGAATTGGGCAGGCCGTCACTACGGTTTGCAAAGGCGCGACAAGTCGATCCGCATTTGTCCCGTAAAGGAGCCCCCAGAGATGAAACGTCTCGTGAACCTGTGCGCCACAATTGGCGCCGGCTTTATGATGACCAGCTTCGCGCTGGCTCTCGAGCCGCAACCCGCCTCACCCGAGGCCTCGCCGACCGGCAGCCAGCCGGTCTACCTGCGAGGCAAGCTGACGGCTTATTTCGCCGATGATAACAACGAAGCTCTAGAAGAGAAGCCTGCTGAAGAGAAAACCGAAGCTCCTGCCTGTGGCACTGAACCAAATTCCTGCGGCAGCGAAGCTCCCGCTTGTGGCGATGAAGCTGGCGGCTGTGGTAGCGCCTGTGGCGGCGGCACCTGCTTCTGCGAGAACTGGGGCACTCTGTGCTGCATCGACAACTGCTGGCCGTTCGACTGCTGCTGCGATTTGGGAGATCCTTGCACGCTGCAAAAGAAGCTGACCCCTTGCTGCGACGACGTTACTTATGGCGGTTGGGTGGGATTGGGTTTCTATACGAACAACGACCCGTTTTCAGTTAGCAACAGCGACGGCCTTTCATTCTGGGATCGCCCGAACGAGTTGAACCTCGACCAAACCTGGTTGTATGTCGAGAAGCTCGCCAAGAGCGACGGCTGCAATTGGGCGTGCGGTTACCGATTTGACTTGGTCTACGGTGTCGACGCGCAGAAGACCCAAGCGTTTGGCAACTCGGGCTCTCCAAACCCTCAAGGCTATGACAATGGCTGGGACCACGGCGCCTATGGCTGGGCTTTGCCGCAGGCCTACGTCCAGTTTGCGAAAGGCGACTGGGACATCAAGGTCGGTCACTTCTTCACGCCGCTTGGCTACGAAGTCATTCCGAAGACTGGGAATTTCTTCTACAGCCACGCGTTCACGATGTTCAATAGCGAGCCGTTTACCCACACCGGCGTGTTGAGCTCCTATAAGGCGAGCGATACGGTTACGTATTACATCGGCTGGTCTTTGGGCTGGGACACCGGTTACGACCAGTTCGGCAATGGTAGCTGCTTCCTCGGCGGCGTTGGCCTGCAGTTGAACGATTCGGTGAAATACACCTACCTCTGCACGGCCGGCGACCTCGGTTGGCGCGGTGACAGCGGCTACTCGCATAGCAACGTGCTGGACTTCACTCTCAGCAAGAAGTGGGAGTATGTTTTTCAGAGCGACCTGCTGACCGCTGATCCCAACGCGAACAACTCGACCGGCAGTGCTTTGAGCTATGGCGTGAACAACTACTTGTTCTACACCATCAACGATTGCTGGAAGTGGGGCACGCGTGCGGAATGGTGGAAGAGCAACACCACGCAAGTCACCGAGATGGCCTCGTTCTATGAAATAGCGACCGGTTTGAACTACAAGGTGAATGCTAACCTGATCGTTCGTCCGGAAGTGAAGTGGAACTGGACCGGGTCGCAAGAAGCATTCAACAACGCGACAGGCAGCAACTTCAACGACACGTTGTTCGGTATGGATGCGATCTATACGTTCTAAGGTTTGACCTGCAACCTGATCGACACCTGTTGATTAACCCAATTTGACCCTCCCGATACACCGGGGGCTGCGACAGCGCGGCCCCCGGTTTTTGCTTTTCTGATGTAGCCGAATAGTGCCTCGAATGAATCGGTAGCACCTCCGTATCTTGCCTGCCCCGGTCTTCAGTTCGAAGTCCAGCCGGATATGATCAACCAGCTTCGCCAGGACTTGTCTGACGGTCTCTGCCGGCGCATTATCGAGAATCCGATCCAATTCCCAGGGCTTCGCAGCGATCTCTATAGCAGTGGGCTGGGTGCGGAGCAGGGGAGCGATCATGAGGTTCCGCCAGCTCGGCATGCTGCTGCTTGGGACCGCGGTTAAACTCGGCTAGATCGTCGTCCCGTCCGGCGTTGAATGCTACGTTCCCCAAGGGCTCCTGGCCGTACTCATTGGAACGCTTTTCTGTAGCCAAGCAAACTGGTCACCGCGATGGCGAGCAATAAGTGCGTGGATGGCTCTGGGATTGTGACAGCTGTTAGACTCTCGAAGCTGGTAGGATCACCGAAATGAGATCGCCAGATATCATATTGCTCTGTGCTCTCATGCTTGCGGATGATGACGTAATCAGCAGCGTCAACGAGGCCGTTAAGGTTATAGTCCCCAGCGGGAATAAACAAAGTTGGAACTGCTCGAAGTGACGCGAGACCTTCCTCGGCGAACTTCAAGCCGAACACAAATTTGTCTAATTCCGAACTAGCGAATAGTGGATCAAATCCACTGAGCGTAAACGACGGAACGCCGCTGGGGCCGAAATCAAAAATCTGGCCGGCAATGATACTTTGGGGCCCGGCGCCAAAATCAATTGAAAGCTGCTCCGCCCCGGGCACGAGTTCGGGTGCCACAAACGATGCAAATGGAGAATGCTCGCTTGTTACTTCGTAGCCTGTGACTAAAGCTCCCGTTGAGTCGCCTTCGACAACTTTCGTAGGAAGCCCGACGAATACATTACCAGTTACGCCAATCGCTCCTTGGGCTGGAAACGCCAGTTCCAAGCCAACGACGCCATCGGGAAATGGGTCGATCGCGGGCGTTGGATCCGGGGCAACTACAGGGATCGTGATTATCGGGCGGGATGGCGTTTCACCAACACACCAACAAACGTGAGCCCGAACGTCCAGCTTGCTGCAAATTGTCCAATAGTATTACCGGAATGAAGGTAGGGACCTGCGTCGAAACCCCATTTTGTCAGTTCAAGCATGTGCTCGCCCGGCGCGAGTTGTATCGTCGCTGAAGCTGAATTCGACGACCCGCTAAGGACACGCTGCCAGTCTACAAATACTTCGCCGCTGCCGTGTTGGCCGCCAACGACTCCACCATTCGACCAAGCCATACGTATACGAAGAGTTGCAGTGCTGACCGACTCATCGATCAAGAAACGAAAGCCTATTTTATCACCACCCATACCAACCCGTGCATAGGCCTCCCCGAGGAGAACGCCCTCTGGCGAGTCAGGGACGTAGTATGTCTGCGATGTAGCGAGTTGCTTGATCCAAGCGAAGCCATCAGAGAGAGAGAAGGGGTCGATATTGTATGCCGCGTAAGAGCTGCTTGCGGCTTTTGCCACTAGCCCGTTGGAACGCTCGCGCGAAACGCTGGCAACAAGGTAACTGCGATCGGCTGGCCAGCCTGAAAGAAAATGGGACGGCTTTTTTATCGTTTCCTTTTGATCCAGCGAAGAGCCTGGATCGCCAACGTAGTCACGCGCGAACGCAGCGACGTCTTGCGAAAAATCTGCGCTGAGGTATTGGAAGTCCAAGCCTTTCGCTGGCTGGCCTTCGGCCGCCGCTATGCAGATCAAAGCTAAGAAGGTCAATTTCTTCCTCATCCAGCAATACCTTTCGTTCCACTTGTCACGCTGTCAAACGAAGCAGCCATCGTGAGGGCTAGCTGATATTCCACACTCAAAAGCGAACGCCCGCGCACATCGGCTGCCACACTTTTTGCCTGCGACGGCATTATATATATGTTTGAGCACCAATGCCCACAACGCTGCCGATATTCACGCGTCGCTGTCAGACAGTTCTCAAAAAACCGCGGGCTAGCGGCGGCGGCTGGTCAAATCTCCCCGAACTCCAGCGTTCCGTTCTAGGGATTTACGAGCTCAGCTAGACCGTTCTCGTCGTGTTTGCGTTGCCCGATGAAACGGAATGGGGTGTGGTTGGGCGGAACGCCGTCGAGAAACCAGGACCCGGTCGTCTTACTTTTTGAATGCGCAACTTCGGCATCGATTCTCGCTTAAAAAGCGGGCTACCTGCTTATTTAAGTGGAGGGATGTGCCCAGCGTTCAGGCATGCCGCTTCTGCCCGCGTGTCGTTTCAAACTTTTTCAAAATTCATTTTCGACATCTAAGCGTTATCAGAGAAACGACTTAGGGATCGACTTGGAAAACAATTCTCGCTGAATGATCGCAATGGCATACGCATTGCTTTTACTGTACATCAACAAGCGACGAAAACAAAGAAGCCGCACATTGCAAGCCAACCGAATGCCCACAACGGTTTGGAAGGGTTTTCCGCCTGGCCCTTCCAAGCCTGGGCATCGTCGGCTTGGCGAATTAAAAGAGACCACAAGTAAACGATCCAACCGAATGCCCACATGGCCCGCGCGACCTTTTCCGCCTGGGGTCGCCGGGCCAGGGCATTCTCGGACAATGAAAACCTGTTTGCAATAGCAGGTAGCCATAAAGTCGAAGTACCGTCCAACCGAATGCCCACATGGTTCGAGCGACCTCTTCCGCCTGGGGTCGCCGAACCAGGGCATTTTTCTTTTCCCTGCGTGAATCGCGCTAGCCGAGGCCGATGCGGATCGACCGTCATTAAAGGTCGTTGGAGCCAGAAGGATGCCCCAATGGTCTGGGTGGATTCTCCGCCTTTAATCCGCCCAGGCCGGGGCGTCCATCGAGGGTTGAGGGTTGAGGCCCGAGAGTTTAGGGTTTAGAGTTGAATGCACCTGCAGGCGGCTAGTGTCTGTAACGGCCGCTAACTTCGGACTCTCAACTCTAAACCATCGACCCTCAACTTTTCTGTTTTCTGCATGAAACTGATCATCGCCATCATTCAGCCCAGCAAACTCGAGGATGTCAAAAAAGCCCTCTCGGAAGTCGAGGTCGTGCGGCTCACGATCATGGATTGCCAGGGTTTCGGAAGACAAAAGGGGCAAACCGAGGTCCTCTACAAGCGGAATGAGTTCACGGTGAACTTATTGCGCAAAGTACAGCTCATGATTGCAGTGAACGACAGTTTTGTGGAGCCCACGATTAACGCCATCATCAAAGGTGGCCGCACGGGGGCGACCGGCGAGATCGGCGATGGCAAAATCTTCGTTCTACCGCTCGAGGATTGCATTCGCATCCGCACCGGCGAGCGCGGCGGCGAAGCGATCTAATCAATCGCTCGTTCGATCAGTTAGCTTTCAATTAGCGCATAGCTCTAAAGCGACAGGCAGCGCAACAGATTCTCCATACTGCGGTAGCGAGTAGGGTAAAATGAGGCGGGGCTGGTACACTGAAGGAAGCTTTGCCTAAAAATTCTCGCTAAGCCGCAGGCGATTGGACCTGCTAACAGGCCTATCTTGTGGCGCGACGTAGATTTCTGGGCAATGCCCTGAAAGAATAAATGCGGCACGTTGAGGACCGCAGGCATGCAGGGAGAAGAGGTAATGGGACATTGGAAGCTGGGCATCTGTAAGACTATTTCCGCGGCCACTGTTCGGTTGGCTTGCGCTTCGTTTGCGCGCCCTGTTTTATTACTTTTGTTGTTGCTGACGGCGGTGGCATGTATTCCTGCGTTCGCGGCTGATGTGACGTTTAACATCGTCGGCCCCAGCCTGACGGCTACGCCTGAAACCGATCCGCGCATTTCCGACCCGCTTGCCGGCAGCCTTCCTGGATTTGGTTGCCCCGGTTGCGTCTATGGCGACGTATGGTCGGAAAACGGATTTGCTTACCTCGGCACCGACGTCGACGGCGGCGGCATGCATATTTTTAGTCTGTCGGGTTCCGGCATTCCAACCTATCTGACAACCTATGCTGGGGATCAGTTCGAAGACGTGGAAGTGTATGACGGGATTGGATATTTCGGCAGCGATACCAACACAACGAACGGAACAGGCGTCGATATTGTCAATCTCGCCATCCCGTTCGATCCAGAAGCTTTTGACTTCAACCCGAGTCCGTCGGTAACCGACACTCATTTCAATGGAAATAACTGCTCTCTCCAAGGGTGTGGGCATAACAAGATTCACACGCTGTCGGTTGTCGGTGACTATCTCTATACGAGCGATAACGCCACGGACGTTATCAAGATCGTCAAAATCAATAAGGCAGTTGATGTCGACGGCTTCGTTACGGTGGACCCGCAGGTCGTTAAAACCCTGGACCTGGGGCTCAGCCCCAATATTGCTTCTCACGAAGTCATTGTGAGAAACAACCGGATGTACATCGCCAGCAAGAATAATAGCTCCAGCACCAGTGATGGCTGGGTGCATATTTATGACGTGACGAATCCGGCCGATCCGAAACTGCTGAAGAAGTTCACGACTTTCACCCAGGGGTTAGTAACACGAACGATGGCTCGATCGCACACCGCGTTGCCAAGCGAAGATGGCAAGCTGCTGATCGTCGCCGAGGAACGGCTGAACGGAAATGTTTACATTTTCGATATTTCGAACATCGATCAGGAAAACGATCCGGATAACCCGGTGTGGAAGGCGACGTTGAATGCGGCTTCGGTCGGCATCCAAGCGACCAGTCCCCATCATCCGCACTTGCACGGGAACTTGCTTTTCCTGCCGTGGTATGAGGCTGGACTCCAGGTTTTCAACATTACCGATCCGGCTCATCCCGTGCATGTGGGTGCGTTCGACACCTACGCTGGCACTGCAACCAACTATGGCGGCAACTGGGGAGTCGACGTTGCGATGGGGCTCGACAAGGTGCTCTTAAGCGACCGGTCGCGTGGGCTGATGCTGGTCGACGCGTCTGGCGTCGTTCAGCAGGGCGACTTCGACCAAAACATGGTGGTCAACGGAGACGATTACGCTTTATGGCGTAGCACTTATGGCAACGGCAGCAGCGGCTTGCACGTTGGGGCCCTTGCCGATGGCAACTACAACGGCATTGTCGACGCGGCCGATTATGTGCTGTATCGCAAAAACATTGGAAAAACAGGGCCAACGCACCCTGGCTCTGGTTCATCGACGGAGATATCAACCGTGCCGGAGCCGACAACCGCGCTCTTGCTTGTGGTTGGGCTCGGATTGCTGAACTTGCGGCGCTGTCGAGTGCGGGGAGTGATTAAGAGCATCTAACAAAATGAATGAAACCGCCAAGTACGCCAAGCAATTCACTGTTGATTTTCGTTTTCCTTGGCGATTTGGCGGTTCAATTTGCTAGAGGCGTTCAAGTGCAGGTTTTTTTGGTGTCGTTGGTGAGCGGATTGGTTGAGATTCGGCCTGGCGGCCGACGCTAAGGGAACGCTAAGAATCTTTTGCGGTGTTTTGCGTTGTTTTCGGCTACGCTAGAACGGGTTCTCGTGGATGATCCGTTCGACGCCCGAGTGTGGATTGCCGTCGCGGGTGGAGAGGGCGTTCATGATTGCCGGGTCGGCATCGTCCCACACGAAGCGAACCGCAGCGTCGCAGAACATGAAAAAGACGCCGCCCGGGTGATTACTGCCGAAGGACTCGGCGAATGTTCCGATTGCGCCGTGGTCCATGTCGTCCACCGAACTCTCGATGTTGAAGCCTTCATTGAACGTGGTGCCTAGAACGTAGGCGGGGCCAGCGGCATACAATCCAGGCTTCTGGTTATCGATAATCTTGGAGTTGGGGATAACGCCCCATAGCGCGGGACGAGACCAACGTGACGACCGTTCGCCAACGGCGAGCGTTTTCGTCAGCCCATCAAGCAATTCTTTCGGCTTGATCGCGCGATTGCGTCCGAAAACGCCGTCAAATTTGTCACGGCAGAGTTTGCACGTTGGCCGAACGGTGCCTGCGCTCGCGACATAGCTGGCTGCGGCCATCTGGCAAATCGTGATGGTCGAACTCTTGGACGGAATGTTAATGACTTGCTGGAAGCCGTCGTCTGAAGGGCAGATAAAGAGGGGCAATGAAGTCAGGCGGACCGTTTTTGAGGCCGCGTTTTTCAGTGGCTCATCGAAGTTGGCCTGCTCACGAAGCGTGACTTCTTCCACAAACGGTAGGACATGAGCCGCCCAGCCCCAACCGGGGCCGCCATCGTCGTGGTCGGCAAGCACTACGGAAATATAGCCGGGCGGAAAGGCCTTGTGGTTGAGCATGTAGTTATGCATGCCTAGGCCAATCTGCTTGAGATTATTGGCACAATGTGTTTTGCGGGCGGCTTCCCGCGCGCTTTGAATGGCAGGAAGCATCAGCGCGACGAGCACGCCGATGATCGCAATGACGACCAATAGCTCGACTAAAGTAAAACCCAAGCGATTTGATGCGCGGTGGTTGAGGTTGAGTGTTTTCACTTTGCTCATCCTTTTCTGGGCTTTACCATTCAATCTAGCTAAACCGCAAGCGATTGGGCATCAATTTTTCTTCAGCATAGGTTGCTGATCGAGCGGCTTGACTGGAGACTTCCGGTGCAAACCGCGCTACTATACACGGGAGCGGCCCGAGTTGCTGCGGCGATTTCCGGCTGAACCGGAGCCCATGCATGCATTCAAACCGCAATCGCGGCGTCAGTAAATAGGGGAGGGGGGCTTTGCACGTAAAGCCGGAATTGTGCCTGTTGAGGTCCCGCTCGGCTCGCGGGGCCTACTTACTTTTATTCCAAGAGAAATTGGAAAAATGGAGGGAATTCTTCTGGACAACCGTTGGTTGGGGGGTGCTAAAATGTCCGCCGGCGGCAAATTGAGACAAAGTGTACGCGCTAATAGGCAACCTTGTCTGGCCATTTTGTCGCAATCGCCCTTTACGAAAGGAGTGAACGCTAATGATTTGCCAAGCCTTTCGACTCTTTTTTTCCAAGCTCCCTTGGAGCTGCGTGGTAGGGGCCGCGTTTTGTTCCTCGATAGGTGATCGAGTGGAGGCAATGCCGCCTCATCCACATGATCAAGGCAAGATCGAGTATCCAAATCCTTTGCCCAATCCGCTCCGCAATCATTCGCATGTTGGTGGAATCGGAGTGAAAGAGGTTGCGCCGAGCGCAAGTGGCGCGCCGGGACCACACATGGTCGACTCGGCAGCGACACAAACCTGGCGGACGTATGCTTCGTGGGACAACCGTACTTACCGAAACGGCGATGCCCCAGCCGGCCAGCCCTATGGTCACGGTTTTATCGAGCCGACGGCCGCTACTCAGCCGCGTTACGCGTTTGGTCCCAACACACCGGGCGGCGCCGACCTGACAGCGATCAAAAACTCGATTGCATTTGCCTGGACGACATGGGAATTTGCCGCGAAGGCGGAAGGCGAGGGCACGCGAACCACGCCAGACGGCACATCCCTTCTCACGAGTTTGAGTTTCCGCGAAACCGGCGCTGCCGATGCCGGCGCTAAGGAAATTGATATCGACTTCGGCGGAACGACGCCGGGAGTTTGGAACCCGGGCGCCCAGACGTTGCGATTCATGCAAAACATAAAAGCCAAGGTCTTTGTCAGCACCGTGGCGGGAGCACCAGACGCGGATTGGGAAGTTTCAAGCGATGCGTTGGCGCTCAACGATCCTTTAAAAGGATGGGGCGCGTTGACCCCAGAGATTACGCTGCCTTGGAACTACGGCGCGGCAGCTCCGACGGCTGCCGGAGTGCCCAACGGCGGCGATCTGGACTATAAGTGCGTGAACGCCGCCGGGTGTGGCGCCGCTGCTTTCAATGCGGTGTTCGAGGGCACCGAAGCGGCATTTCTTGCTCTTGGCTTGAAAGTGGCGGACTCACTAGGCGGCGCGATCGTCAACGCCTCGGATGCACCGATCAAGCAGGCCGATTTTCGGTCGGTCGCCTTGCATGAATGGGGACATGTCATCGGCCTGGATCACGTCGATGTAAAAACGGCGACGATGTACGACTTCAGCCCGTTCACACTGGGTGCTCTGACGCGAGGCATCGATCTCGGCTCGGCTGCGGGAGCGGCGGTGCTCTACTCGATTCCCATTCCCGAGCCATCGGTCACTATGTTGACTTTGATCGCAGGGATCGTAGCCGGAGCAATTCGCCGTCGCGGGTAAAAGTTGCCCGCGGCTGCGGTTGGAAAAGTAAAAGTGAATACGTGCGGAAGTGGGGGGCGCTTGTGTCTGCGCTTTCAGACATGATTTGATGGTAGCTGGATTCGCCAGAATTCAGTTTTTCCTACCGGGACTGAACTCTGGCGAGTCCAGCTACGCTTCAAATCAGCTTTGACAGACATTTTCCAATTCAATGTAGCCACAGAGGACACAGAGAGCCTATAGAAAACAGCTCGCCTTAGTAACCCTGTGTGGCGCGATCCCAAATGCCGAAGTTCCTTTTGAAGCGGGCTTCGGTTTAAGCTGATGCCTAAGCATTTTGAGCTACGCGGAGTTGACCACGGGCTTGTAGGAGTTGCCGCTCCTTGAGGGCCAGCTCTTCCTCGCCAACGGCTGGCCGTGCGTTGGCGGCTTCCAGGTTGGCCGCGGCCGCCGCGGCGTCGAGCTTCTCGGCGGGAATCGCTCGGTTGGTCAAAACCGAAATGATATTGTCAGCAACCTGAACGAAGCCGCCATCCACGTAGAACCGGCGGGTCTGGCCGCCCGTGCGGACGCGAAGCTCGCCGTAACCTAGTCGGCCGATGAGGGGCGCGCGACTGGGCGCGATGCCCACTTCGCCGTCGAAGAGCGGCAGCGCGACGAAATCGGCAGCGATGTCCAGCACGGTCGCCTCGGGAGTGACGACGATGCACTGGAGTGTGCCGGCGGTTGTGGAGTGGTCGGCCATGAGGAGTGAAGGCGGTTGGGGGAGTGGTTCGGCCTGGCGGCCGACGCTAAATGGGCGGACAACTTTACTGGGTTACTTTTTCTGCGACTTTTTCCATTGTTCTTCGGCTTGCTCAATGGCGCCGACGTACATGAACGCGTCTTCCGGCAGGTGGTCCCATTTGCCTTCGCAAATTTCTTCGAAGCTGCGAATCGTTTCGCCAATTGGTGTGATCTCGCCCTTCTTGCCGGTGAAGACTTCGGCCACGAGGAACGGCTGGGAGAGGAATCGCTCGATGCGGCGAGCACGATGGACGACCAACTTGTCTTCTTCGGCAAGCTCGTCGACGCCGAGGATCGCGATGATGTCTTGCAGTTCGCGGTAACGCTGCAAGATGGTCTGCACGCGGCGGGCACAATTGAAGTGCCGCTCGCCTACGTATTGTGGATCGAGAATGCGACTGTTCGAGGCGAGCGGATCGACGGCCGGGTAAATGCCCTTTTCCGAGATCGACCGCTCGAGATACACGAACGCGTCGAGCTGGCCGAACGCGGTGGCCGGGGCAGGGTCGGTCGGATCGTCGGCCGGAACGTAGACGGCTTGGATCGACGTGACTGCACCGCGGGTTGTCGAAGCAATACGTTCCTGCAGAGCGCCCATCTCCGTGGCAAGCGTCGGTTGGTAACCTACGGCGGACGGCATACGGCCAAGCAGAGCGGATACTTCGCTACCGGCTTGCGAGAAGCGGAAGATATTGTCGATGAAGAGCAGGGTGTCGGCACCGGTCTTATCGCGGAAGAATTCGGCCATCGTGAGAGCCGAGAGGGCGACGCGGAGACGGGCTCCGGGCGGCTCGTTCATCTGGCCGAACACCATGCAGGTTTGATCGATAACGCTGCGGCCGGTGTCGCCGATTTTGGCTTCTTGCATTTCGAGCCAGAGGCTGGTGCCTTCGCGGGTACGCTCGCCGACGCCGGCGAACACCGAGTAACCACCGTGGGCCGAGGCGATACGAGCGATTAGCTCAGTGAGAATAACCGTCTTGCCGAGACCGGCACCACCGAACAGACCGGCTTTACCACCGCGGACGAACGGCGTGAGCAGGTCGATAACCTTGATGCCCGTTTCGAATAGCTCGGTTTTGGTCGATAGATCACGGAGGGCTGGCGGGTCGCGATGAATCGGCCAGTACTCTTCGGCATCGACCGGGCCACGGCCATCGACCGGGTCGCCCGTGATATTGAACACGCGGCCGAGCGTGGCCTTGCCGACGGGAACCTTCACCGGTTCGCCGGTGTCGAGGCAATCCTGACCGCGGACGAGACCGTCGGTGCTACCGAGAGCGACGCAACGGACACGACCGCCGCCGAGGTGCTGCTGCACTTCGCCGGTGAGGTTGATTTTGACGCCCTTGTGCTCGGAGACGATCTTCACGGCGTTGTAGATTGCCGGGAGGTGTGCCTCGTCGAACTCGACGTCGAACGTCGAGCCGATGATTTGGGTGATGCGTCCGATGTTGCCGGTTGCTTTTGCGGTTGCGGTGGACATGGGGAAGGTTCAGGGTTCGGGGTTCAGTTTTGTATTAGGTGCGCTGGACGCGCTTAATTAGCTGAGGGCCTCGACGCCGCCGATGACGTCCATAAGTTCGGACGTGATGCGGCCTTGTCGGGCACGGTTGTATTGCATGCTGAGGCGCTGGATCAGGTCGCCGGCGTTTTCGGTAGCCGACTTCATGGCGACCATACGGGCGATCTGCTCGCTCACGGCCGAGTCGAGGAAGCACTTGAACAACTTGATTTTGAAACTGGTCGGCACGACCTCTTCCAAAATGCTTTCCGGCGAGGGCAGGAACTCGTACATCTTCGTACGAGCGTTTGAGCTGTCGGCGGTTGCAGCGGCTGACGCTTCGCCTCCAATTGCACCGAGCGGGAGCAATGTTTCGATCACGGCATGCTGCCGGGCCATGCTTTCGAACTTCGTGTAAACGACATCGAGTCGATCAAGCTTGCCGGTGAGATATTCTTCCAAGTAGCGGCTGGCGATGACATCCACTTCGTCGAACGTCGGTTTGTCTTCGAAATGAGTGTACGAGTTCTCCGGCGTGATGCCGCGAAACTTACATGCGGCGATACCGCGTTTGCCGACGACCTCCAGACGGCAGTTCGGGAAGCTCTCCTTGAGCTCTTGCAGGCGATGGTAGGCAGCCCGCTGCAGGTTGCCGTTGAAGCCGCCGCAGAGGCCGCGGTTGGCAGTCAGCACCAACAGCGTCACGTTGCGAACGTCATCACGCTTTTCGAGCAGCGGGTGGCTCACTGTGAGGCCGCTGGTCAGCAGATCCTCGACGAGCTTCGTCATGCGGCTGGTATAAGCCGTGGCCGCCGAAGCGCGATCCATTGCCTTCTTGAAGCGCGCAGTCGCGATCAATTCCATCGTCCGCGTGATTTTGCGGATGTTTTTGATCGATTTGCGTCGTTTGTCTAGGAGGCGTGGATTGGCCATGGGGGAAGGTGTCGGGTTTCAGGTGTCGAGTGTCAGGAGCGAGCTGGCATCACACGGCCACTGGTTGACGTTCGGCCGACTTCTTCTTCGCGGCTTCACCGGAGGCCCACTGTGCCTGGAACTCTTTGATCGCGTTTTCGACTGACTTGGTGATCTCGTCGGTCATTTCCTTCTTCTCGCTCAGTTCGTTCCAGATTTCCTGTTTCTGGTCGTGGAAGAAGGTGAGGAAGGACTTTTCCCAGGCCTGGACATCCTTGGCGGGAATCTTGTCGAGGTGGCCACGCGTGCCGGCGTAGATCATCAGGACCTGGTCGATCACGTTCATCGGCTGGTATTGGCCCTGCTTAAGGACTTCCACCATGCGGTAACCGCGATCGAGACGCGACTGGGTCGCCGCATCGAGTTCGGTACCGAGTTGGGCAAACGCTTCAAGCTCGCGAAACGCGGCCAAGTCGAGACGCAAACCGCCGGCGACCTTTTTCATCGCCTTGATTTGGGCGGCGCCACCGACGCGGGAAACCGAAATACCGGCGTTCATAGCAGGCTTGATACCGGCGAAGAACAAGTCTGGTTGCAGGTAGATCTGACCGTCTGTAATCGAAATAACGTTCGTCGGAATATAGGCCGATACTTCGCCTTCGAGCGTTTCGATGATCGGCAGCGAGGTGAGGGAACCACCGCCGAGCTCTTCCGACATTTTCGCAGATCGCTCGAGCAGGCGGCTATGGCAGTAGAACACGTCACCAGGGTACGCTTCGCGTCCTGGTGGACGACGCAGCAACAGCGACAACTGACGGTACGCGACGGCTTGCTTGCTAAGATCATCGTAGACGATGAGCGCGTGTCCGCCGCCGAACATGTAGTGCTCGGCCATAGCCGTGCCCGAGTATGGCGCGACGTATTGCAGCGGAGCTGGGGAGCTGGCCCCAGAGACGATGACCGTCGTGTAATCCATGGCGCCGCTCTCGCGGAGCTTTTCGACGACGCCAGCGATCGTCGATTCTTTTTGGCCGACTGCGACATAGAAGCACTTCACGCCCGAGCCGCGCTGGTTGATGATCGCGTCGATGCCGACGGCGGTCTTGCCAGTCTTGCGGTCGCCAATGATGAGCTCGCGTTGGCCGCGGCCGATGGGGGTCATGGCGTCGACCGCTTTTAGGCCCGTTTGGAGTGGTTCGCTAACCGGGGCACGCTCGGCGACGCCCGGGGCGATAATCTCAACGGGACGACGCTGTTTCGTGATGATCGGGCCTTTGCCGTCGAGCGGATTTCCGAGTGGATCGACCACGCGGCCGAGGAGCTCATCGCCGACGGGAACGCTCAAGAGGCGGCCGGTGCTTTTGACTTCGTCGCCTTCGGAGATCGACAGGTAATCACCCAAGATGATGATACCGACCGAGTTTTCTTCCAGGTTGAAGGCGAGGCCGATGGTTCCGTTGGGAAACTCGACCATTTCCTGGGCCATCACGCCCGAGAGGCCATAGACGCGGGCGATGCCGTCGCCTACTTCGAGCACGCGGCCAACTTCGCGGACGTCGATCTGGGCCGAGAACTGCTCGACTTCCTGCTGAATGACCGAGGCGATTTCGTCGCTATTGAATTTCATACGTTGGTAACCTGCATGTTCTGTATCACTTGGCCGACAAGAACTTGTCGGACTGTGTTTCAATATGATCCGTAGCCCGATCGATCATCGCTCGCCGGGCGTTTTCCAATTGCGTGTGCAGCGAGCCATCGAACACCTGATCGCCGACACGGACCACGATGCCGGCGATAATGCTCGGGTCGATCTTCACTTTGAAGACCGGCGTCTTGCCAAAGCGATTCTTGATCCGGTCTTCCAGGTTCTTCCGCAACTCATCGTCGAGCTCCGCAGCGACGCGGACTTCGACATCGGCCAAACCGCTGGCTTCGGCATGAAGCTTGGTGGTCTGCCGAGCGATCGTTCTGATGAGCTCCAAACGTCCGTGTCTCGCAAGAACTTTGAGGAAGTTCAGCACCGGGACAGAGGCCTGCTTTCCGAAAATCCGTTCGAGCAAGGCTTCCTTTTGCTCAGATGAAACGAGCGACGACTCTAGCACCTGGACAAGCTTCGGATTCGAGTCCAACACATCGGTAGCGAGCGATTGCAGTTCCGCGACCAAGGAGTCTGGATCAGACGATTTGCCCGCTACCCCCATGAAGGCCTGAGCATAGACGCGCGCGAGTCGCTCGACCGTGACATCTACCACGGTGTCCTGTTTCGGCGAGACTTGTTCAGGTGTGCTCATGTGGTCCTAGTTCTTGCTCGACTCTGCGGCCAGTTTGGCCACAGCTTCGCGGATAATCTGGTTGTTCTTTTCAGGCGTGAGGCCCTCACGAATAACCTTCTTGGCCAGATCGATCGCCGGCCAGTTCCTGCACCGCTGCATCGCGGGCCCGGTGGATCTCGCGAACCGCGCGGTCCATTTCATCCTTCGCTGCTTTTTGGCCTTCGGCTTCGATGCTTTTCTTGGTGTGCTCGGCATCGCGACGTGCTTCGTCGAGCAGCGCGCGGACCTCGCCAGCAGCGGCCGCCAACTTGGCCTCGTGCTCGGCGAACAAGCGCTTCGATTCCTCATTGCGAGCTTCCGCTGCCGCAATGTTTTCAGCAATCTTGCGTTCGCGTTCGTCGAGCGCTGCCGTGATCGTCGGCCAGGCAAACTTACCTAGAATCGCCAGCAGCAGGAAGAAAATGATGGCGGAGAAGATAGCCAAATCGGGGTCGAAGGCCATCGGATTGCGATCCGGCTCGTGCTCGTGACTTTCGGCGTGTTCCGCATGAACCGCGGGCGACTCTGCTTCGTGGGCAGCTTCGTCCGCATGGGCCCGGGCTGTGAAGACCGCCCCAACGAGCGCGAGAGCAAACATCAACCTTGTGAGGTTCATCTTCTTACCTACCTACCATTTCATGCCATCGGTTGCCGATTGTCTTTAGAAGCAACCATTAGCCCTTGATGATCACGACGATCAACGCGAAGAACGTAGCGCCTTCGATAAGAGCCGCGGCGATGATCATACCCGTTTGGATATTGCCGGCGGCTTCTGGCTGACGCGACATGCCTTCGACGGCATGGCTGCCGATTTTGCCAATACCCAGGGCAGCACCCAAGATGATGATGCCGGCGCCAAACGCGGCACCGAGGTTCATGCTGAAGCCGCCCGGGGCAACCGCAGCAGCGGCTGGAGCGGCCGGGGCTTCTTGGGCCATCGCAGGCGAGACGATCGCCAACACAACCAGACACATAACGCAAACACGGACTAGATTGACCACAGTAAATTCTCCTTGGTAAAGCGGAAGTTTGTAGTTCGTTCGATCGTAAACGGGTTAGCCGCGGTTCTTTGTCGGTCGTTGCCGCATGCACCTTAATGTGGGTGAACAGCAGTGCCGATGAAGAGCGCGGTCAAAAACGCAAAAATGTATGCCTGAATAAAGGCCACTAAAAGTTCGAGCAGGTTGAGCAGCGTCGCGCCGATGATGCTAGCCGGCATGACGCCCCAGTAGATCACCGAGCCAGCGGTTAGCGTGATGAATGCGAGCAGCACCGCCAGCACGACGTGGCCGCCGATCATGTTCGCCAGCAGACGCACTGCCAGTACGAAGTGCTTCACCAGCAAACCGAAGATTTCGATCAAAAAGACCATTGGCCAAAGAAAGAACAGCACCGGCTTGGGCAGGTCCATGTGAGGCACCAGCCCCTTCCAGAAGCCGACAAAGCCCAACTGGACCATGCCCGAGGCAAGGACGACAAAAAAGACGACCAAAGCCAATGCGGTTGTAACGGCAAACGAACCCGTGGGAGATCCCATCCACGGGAGCAGACCCATCAGGTTGCACCCAAGCACGAAGAAGAACACCGTCCAAACCAGCGGTGCGAAGCGGCCGACGTCGTGCGAGCCGAGCGAGGGCAGAGCGACGACATCGCGTAGGTACAGGAGGAATGCTTCCAGCAAGTTCCACAAGCGGCCCTTTGGAGCACCGCCGTGGCGAATCTTGGCAGCCAGGCCAATGAACAGCATACAAATGATCAGGGCGACCACAACTTCAATCGCCATGAACTTGGTGAACTTGAAGTCGAGCGGCTCGATGATGTCGTTGACCAGCTTCGACGAGGTCTGGGCTTTCCAAACTGGCTTCAGTATCGGCTCGCCATGGTGGCCGAGCATCGGCTTGCCGTGGGCATCCAGCTTTGGCCGCCCCAGGGGCTGAGGAAGAATGATCCGACCGCTGCCGTCCGACGTAAAGCGGCGCGGCACGTCGAAGAACGGCGCATCCTGCACGTGCTCGAAGAGATGGTTCGGATGGAGCGCGTCGTTCGACATGGGTTACTTCACCTCGTCGCAATCGGCTAGAGGTTGATTTACGAGCGTGACTGCTCTCGATGCCTGCAATCCGCGGACATGCGATAGGACATCTGCTGCAAGGCTGCACAAGAACAGAGGAATGATGTAATAAACAGCCTCGACCGGGGCAAGCTGCCCGCGAGCGGCGACAACGATCAGCGCGGCAATCAGCGGCGCGATCATACGAACACCACTAGAGGAAGCCAAACCTGAGAGATTCGGATTGCGAATCGCAACAGCCGCGGCAAGCAGTGAGCTGAGCCATATCGAAACAATGCTCGCCAAGCCGAAGGCAACGACAACCCAGGCGCCGCCTTCGCCGAACTGAAGGTAACCCAACGGGACGAACAACGCGGTAGCGCAGGCCGTCACGATCGTTGCTAACCACGAGCAATGCGAAGCCCAGGCAGACTGAGCGGCAGAAGCTGTGTAAGGCTGACTTGTCACGAAAATGCCAATTTCTGATTCCGGCAACTATTCCGCCCGGTTGCCACGGTTGCTCTCGCGAGCCATCTGCATCAACATCCGCGAAGCGGCAAAGCCGCCCGCCCCTAAACCGACAACCAGGAACAGACAAACGGTTCCTAGCTTCGTGTCCATCCAGTATCCGGCGACACCAGGAAGGACCATCACCAGCGAAGTTGCGATAATCCGCCAAGCCCACTCATACGCCTTTGCCAGCACAGAGCGGTCGTCGGGTGGATTTGTCACCAAATTCCGCCTCAAGATGCACCGTCCCCGGAGCCCAGCTAGACCCCGATCGCACCCCCAAAAGGCCCGATCGTGCTGGGAACTGACGCGGATTTCCTCCGAAATTAGCCGGAATCACCCGCTCAAGAACAGCACTTTATCTCGGATTATTGTGGCCTGTCAACGGCTTACGTCGAAATTGTGCTTTTTTTCACAAAGTTTTATGCTGATCAAATAGAGAGAATAGGGAGGCTTTGCATAAGCTTCGACGTGCTGGTAGCAAAAATGTGGAAAAGACTCGCGGCAGCCCTCAGTGTTTTCTCTATAAGTTGTGTGCAAATAATCACTTATGAAGAACCAGCGGGGCAGAAGAAGAGCACAATTTATTTGCAATATCTGAGCATTCGGATTATTTTAGATTTAGCGGGAATAGCGGCTCTAACGAGTTGTAACGAACGCATGGCGATGGGGCACTTCGCGGTCTTTTTCCGCGTGGTTCACTGGTTCATGGACGATGCTGTAGCGATTCCCGGCACGTCCATTCAATCGGTTTGAATCACAGCGGAGTTGTTCTTTCGATGACCGCAGCCTCACTTCGTAACCAAAGCTGTAAAGAGCTTGCTCAAATGGCGCGCACCGCCGGCCTCGCTGGTTGGCACTCCATGCGCAAAGAC
>CAZGMU010000030.1:7162-19961 GCA_964526975.1 uncultured Planctomycetaceae bacterium | reverse complement strand
CTGAGTCTTCGAAGGGCGTGGAGTTGTGCGGTTCGGAGGACCACGCCCTTCCCAAAGCGTCAGGGCGTGCCACCCGGAATTCCACCCTCATGTAGCTGAATTCGCTGTATTGCGTATTGCTCCGAATTCTTGCGAATTCAGCTACAAGTTTTCCGTGTCTTTTTGTACTCTTCGTGGCTACTTTCTAATATGCCTTCGCAAACACCCCACGCCGTTCGCTCGCCTGCCCTGTAAAGATACATTTCCCCGCTTCCTCCTCGCCATCGAGCGGAATACACCGGCACGTCACCTTGAGCTCCTTGAGTTTCGCCTCCATCTCCGGCGTCTCCACAAAGTGGCAATAAGCCAACCCGCCCCCGTCCGCGCACTCCTCATCCTTCGACGCGAAAAATTTCTCGAACTCGGCCAAGCTATCGATCCGCACCGTCGCGGCCTCGCGCGTGTCGAGAGCTCGCTGATAAAGTGCCGTTTGAATCTCTTCCAGCATCTTTGAAATCCGCGCCACGAACTCCGCCTTCAGCAACGGCTCCAGCTTGCCCGAAATATCGCGCCGACTATACGCCACCTTGCCCCCCGCAATATCTCGAGGCCCAACCTCGACCCGCACCGGCACGCCCCGCTTCACCCACTGCCACTTCTTCTCGCCGCCGCGAATATCGCGATTGTCGATGCGCACGCGAATCGGCTCTCCCGCGTACGTCTCCGACGCCAGCTCCCGCTCCAGCGTTGCGCAGTATGGCAGCACCTGCGATTTCTCTTCGTCATTACGATAGATCGGCAGGATCACCACATGCGCGGGTGCCAGCTTCGGCGGCAGCGCGAGCCCGTCGTCGTCGCTGTGCGTCATCACCAGCCCGCCGATCAGCCGTGTCGACACGCCCCACGATGTTGTCCACGCATGCACCTCCTGCCCGTTCACGTCCTGATACTTGATACCCTGCGCCTTCGCGAAGTTCTGCCCCAGAAAATGCGACGTTCCAGCCTGCAGCGCTTTGCGGTCCTGCATCATCGCTTCGATCGAATACGTGCTTACAGCCCCCGGAAACCGCTCGCCCGCCGTCTTCTCACCTTTGATCACCGGCATCGCCATCGTGTACTCGGCAAAGTCGGCGTACACATCGAGCATTCGCATCGTCTCTTCGCGTGCTTCCTCTTCGCTGGCATGCACCGTGTGCCCTTCTTGCCAGAGGAACTCTGCAGTGCGCAAGAACAACCGCGTCCGCAATTCCCACCGCACCACGTTCGCCCATTGATTGATCAGAATCGGCAAATCGCGATACGATTGCACCCACCGTGCAAACGTCGCCCCGATAATCGTCTCGCTTGTCGGCCGTACGATCAGCGGCTCTTCGAGCTGCGCCGACGGCGCCGGCCGCAACCCACCCTTTCCATCCGGCTCCAGCCGATGGTGCGTCACCACCGCACACTCCTTCGCAAACCCCTCGACATGCTCCGCCTCCTTCTCCAGGAAGCTCATCGGAATGAACAGCGGAAAATACGCGTTCTCATGCCCGGTCGCCTTGAACATCGCGTCCAATCGCCGCTGCATGTTCTCCCAAATCGCGTAGCCCCACGGCTTGATCACCATGCACCCGCGCACATCGGAGTTCTCCGCCAGATCGGCCCCCTTCACGACTTGTTGGTACCATTCAGGAAAATTCTCAGCCCGCGTAGGAGTGATCGCGCTTTGTGGTTGTTTAGCCATGGAAGGAAGAAGGAAGGAAGGTGTCAGGTTTCGGGTGTCAGGTGTCAGATAATCGAATGAACCAGCCGCTTGCGGCTTAGCGCGGCCAATAACCAGTCGCCGCATTCTATTGGATGAAGCCCCACGAGAAAATCGCATCACCCACTCGCTCTACTCCAGCCGTTGTGATGCCCTCCCCACTCACCTAGAATTGTTTTGCCTGACACCCGACACCTGACACCCGACACCTCCCCCATGCCCACCGACCGCCGCTACGTCTGCCAACTCGGCCATAACGAACAAATCAGCCAGGTCTTCCTGGCCTCCGACAAGCAATTGCGCCCCAACCGCAACGGCAACCTCTACCTCCAGCTTCAACTCTCCGATCGCAGCGGCGCGATCGCGGCCCGGCTTTGGAATGCCAGCGAGAACGACTACCGCGCCTTCGAAAACGGCGACTACGTGAAAGTCGAAGGCAACACGCAGCTCTTCCAAGGCAACATGCAACTAATCGCCACCGCGATTCGCCGCGCGCGACCCGATGAAATCGATGAAGTCGACTTCCGCGTCCTCCGCTCCGAGGAAATCGACCGCATCGCCACACGCCTTGCAGAAATCCTCCGCGGAATCAAAACGCCCGAGATCCGCACACTGGCCGAGTGCTTCCTCATGGACAGCGACTTCATGGCGAAGTTCACCACCGCGCCCGCCGGCATGAAGAACCACCACGCCTACCAGGGCGGACTAATTGAGCACGTCGTCAGCCTGATGGAGCTGATCATGGTCGTTGCGCCGCGTTACCCGCGGCTCGATGCCGATAAGCTCCTCATCGGCGCGCTCCTCCACGACGCTGCCAAGGTCGACGAGCTCTCCTACGACCGCGATATCGCCTACACCGACGAAGGCCAGCTCCTCGGCCACATGGTCATGGCCATGACGATGATCGATGAAAAGGCCCGCGAGGCCGAGCGGCTCTCCGGCGAACCTTTCCCCAAGCAGCTTGTCCTCGAAATCAAGCACATGGTCATCAGCCACCACGGCGAATACGAATACGGCAGCCCCAAGCTGCCCATGACCCTCGAAGCCGTCGCCCTCCACCATCTCGACAATCTCGACGCCAAGCTGGCCAGCTTCACGCAACTCATGATCGACTGCCCTAACGTCGAGAGCAGTTGGACCCAGTACCACACCAACCTGGGCCGCAAACTCTACAAAGGCGAAGCGTTCCGCACCCCATCCCAAGACTAAAAGTACCCTCAACTCCTCCCCAACAACGGCATGGTCGCTTCAGCGACCATGTGCCCCCACCAAAAACTTTACCACTCGCCTCTTGTTTTTGGCCACCACAAACAGTATACATACGACCACATATCAAACACCTCCTCATTTCCGGTCCCCAGCCAGCGGTCATCCAACCGCTTGCGGTTTAGCTCGACCTTTCTAGCTCCGCAATACTCCCAGATCACCGATCGACGCATTCCCTTCGAGCAGCATCCATATCGTCCCAGCAACCATCACTAGCCCTGCGCAAAAGCGCGACAAAGCAGTTCCCCCTACCTGCGCAAAACTCGGGGGGAGAATTGTGCGCACCCTGGTACGTAGTCCCTAGTATTTACAAAACACCCCCGCCAGCCCACAGTAACGCCTTTTCTCTCGGCAACCCCGAAGAGTCGCGGCACTGCTGGCGAAACGCTCCACTGGAGCCCTTAATCATGCCCAGCCTTCGCGTCACCATACTCGAACACGTCAACAACCCAAATTACCAACCGGTCAAGCCGGCCATAATCGCCAAACAACTTGGCATCACCGGCGACGCCGTGCCAGAGCTGAAAAAGACCATCAAACGCATGGTCAAAGCCGGCGACCTCCAATGGGGCCCCAGCCACCTCGTAATCCCCACCCCACCCCCAAAGCCTCCCCACCCTCCCAACGACGGCCTGGTCGCTTCAGCGACCAGGAACACCCCCGAAAAAACCAGCCTCCCCAAAAACCCAAAAACCAAATCCCGCCCCCCCGCCGACTCCCGCCACTTCACCGGCACCTTCCGCCGCGCTGCCGGCGGCTTCGGCTTCGTCCGCCCCGAAGGCACGCTCCGCACCGAAGGCCGCGACGCCGATGTCTTCATCCCGGCCGAGAAAACTGGCGACGCCGCCAACGGCGACATCGTCTCCGTTCGATTGCAAAGCAAACGAGGCCGCGCGGGCAAAATCGAAGGCGCGATCATCGACATCGTCGAACGTGCCACCAACCGCTTCGTCGGCGTCTACTTCGAGCGGGCCGGCATGGGCATGGTCCAGATCGACGGCAAGCTCTTCGTCAAACCGGTCTACGTCGGCGATCCTGGCGCCAAAGGCGTCCAGCCCGACGACAAAGTCGTCATCGAGATGGTCCACTTCCCGTCCCACACCCGCGACGGCGAAGGCGTGATCGTCGAAGTTCTCGGCCCTCGCGGCGAGATCGGCGTCGACACGCTCTCGATCATCTACGAGTTCAATCTGCCCGGCGAATTCGACGAAGACGTGCTCGCCGAATCGCGCAAACAGGCCGAACAGTTCGACGAATCGATTCCGCGCGGCCGACGCGACCTGACCAACCTCACCATCGTCACGATCGACCCGGTCGACGCGCGCGACTTCGACGACGCGATCTCGCTCGAGCGCCTCGACAACGGCCACTGGTTGCTGGGCGTCCATATCGCCGATGTCTCCCACTTCGTCGTGCCGAAAACGCCACTCGACCGAGAAGCCCACGATCGCGCGACCAGCGTCTATCTGCCCGATCGGGTCATCCCGATGCTGCCCGAAATCATCTCGAACAACCTGGCCAGCTTGCAGCCACACAAAGTGCGCTACTCCCTATCGGCCATGATGGAGTTCACCGAAGAAGGTGTCCGCGTCGCGACGGATGTCTACAAAAGCGCGATCAAAAGCTGTCGTCGATTCACGTACGAAGAAGTCGACGAGTACCTCGCCGCCAAGAAGCTCTCGCCCGCTCCCCATCCAGCCAAGCTCGGCAAAACGAAGACTCAACAACCGAGCGTCTTTCGCGACCTAACGCCCGAAGTCGACGCACTACTCACCCGCATGCACGAGTTGGCGATGATCTTCCGCGCTCGCCGTTTCCAACGCGGCGCGCTCGAGCTCTCGATGCCCGAGATGAAGATCGATCTCGACCAAGACGGCCGCGTCACCGGCGCTCATCTCACCGAGAACACCGAGAGCCATCAAATCATCGAGGAGTTCATGCTCATGGCCAACGAGGCCGTGGCCGAGAAGTTGGCCGACGCCGACCTCGTCTTCCTGCGCCGCGTCCATGGCGCGCCCGATCCGCGCAAGATGCGTGTTCTCACCGAGTTCGTCCGCGAGTTGGGCTACGACGCCGAGAACCTGGAGAACCGCTTCGAGTTGCAGTCGCTGCTCGACACTGTCAAAGGCGATCCACGGCAACATGCGATCAACTACGCCACGCTCCGCTCGATGCAAAAAGCGATCTATAGCCCCGAAGACGATGGCCACTACGCACTGGCAAGCGATTGCTATTGTCACTTCACCTCGCCGATTCGCCGCTATCCCGATCTAACGGTCCATCGCCTCATCGACGTGCTCAACCGCGGTAAGAAGCCCGAGCAAAACCTCGATCAATTGCTCGTTATTGGTGACCATTGCAGCGAGCGCGAGCAACGGGCCGCCGACGCCGAGCGCGAGCTCAAGAAGCTGAAACTGCTTCTCTACATGTCCGACAAAATCGGTATGGAGCTCGACGGCGTCATCACCGGCGTCGAGAACTTCGGTCTGTTCATTACCGGCACCGCCATCCCGGCCGAGGGCTTCGTCCACATCAGCAGCCTCACCGATGACTACTACCGCTACGACCGCGCGGGCCACATCATCGCCGGCCACCGCTCGGGCAACTCGTTCCGCCTGGGCGACCCCGTGCGCGTGGCCGTCGCGGCCGTCAACGTCGACACCCGCGAACTAAACTTCCGCCTCGTCGGCCGCGGCGGCAGCGGCAAGAAAGGCCGCATCAAGTCCCCCACCAAACCCACCAGCAAACGTGGCGAGAAGAAGAAAGCCAAAAAGAAACCAGCAAGCCGAATCAAGAAAAAAAGCCGCCCCGGCAAAGCCGAACGCCAAGCCCGCCGCGTCAAGAAAGGCAGCAGTGAATGAAGTGACAAAAATAGATTGAACCACAAAGACACAAAGAGCACGAAGAAGAGATTCGTCATTGGTCATTTCAGAAATGGCCAATGATAAATTACGAAAGACAGTTTTTTCTTCTTCTTCGTGTCCTTCGTGTCTTAGTGGTTCAACTAATTCCTACTCAAACTTCATCTCCGGCTCATCCATCGAATTGAAATAAACTGCCGGCACCGGCACGTTCAGCATCCGCAAATAAGTGCATAACTGCCCGCGATGGTGAACCATATGGTTCACACACCACACGCGCAGCACATACGCCCGCGGCGCCGTGTACATCACCTGTTCGCCGTTCTTCAGCGTCCAGGTCTGGCCCAACGCTTCATCGCCAAGCCCCGCCATCGCAACGCGAAACTTGGTGGCATTGTCATCGAATGTCTTCAGCAATCCTTCACGGCTACTGAAGTCCCGCGGAATATTCGGTGGCGAAGTAAAGTCGAGGCCGTCCTGTTCCACGGTCAAGAGCAACCAGATCGGCATCGTCGCCACGTGCCCCGCCAAATCACGCAGCGACATCGACTTCTCATGCGGCTTCCAATCGAAGTACTCTTCCGGCACCCGCTCGAGTACCCTCCGCGTGGTCGCCAGCTCGCGATCCAAATCACAAAACGCTACTTCTTTCATGGATTGCTCACTGTTTCCCATGGCCTTGGTTCACAAACCTGTCGAGGTTACAGATCCGCTTCCGTTAGCTCGGCATCACGAAGCAGACTGCGGAGAGTACCAGTCTTAAGCGTTTTATTGCCATGCACCGGTACCGTAAGAATTTTTGGATTGCCTGCCTTGGAAAAGATATGGTGGCTTCCACGAATGCGCTGCAGCTCCCAACCGCGCTTCTGCAGCACCTTGCATAAGTGTTTGCCAGATACAGCCTTCACAGTTCGACCTCAACGACCTGTGTCTCGGCGTCACTTTGTGCTCGCGCCGCCGAAACCTCCAACCACCCCTCGGCCGCTTCGCGAACGTTGGCCAGCGTCTCGTCCCAGGTTTCGCCTTCTGAAACACAGCCAGGCAGCGCCGGAATCTCAGCCCAAAACCCGCCCTCTTCCGCAGGATGCATATGCACTATTAGTTTCATACTTTCGCTCCAAACATCTCCATCGAGTCCTAGCTGGCTTTCTTGCCAGCGGCGATGTAATAAAGGTACTCATCCCCACGAACAAGCAGCCCGCCGCGAATCGGCACCGGCGTGGCGATGATTCGGCCGCCCATGTCGTTCTCGGCCAGTTGCTTGAGCCCCGAATCGCTGACCTGGCTGACAAAGACGATGCCGTCCTCGCGCGTGCAGTACAGCTTGTCGCCCGCGAGAATCGGCGACGCATAATATTTATTGCGGTTCTTGGGCAGCTCCGCCGACCACAACTCGTTGCCCGACTTTACATCGAGACACGTGATGCGGCCTTTGTCGCTCAGAATGTAGGCCCGGCCATCGTGGATGATCGGCGTCGGCACGTCTCCCGCAACTTTGGGAATGTCCCACAACCGATTCGACTTGGTGATATCGCCGCTGCCTCCCACGCGCACGCCCGCCAAGAACTCGCCTCGGCCATAGGGGACAACCGCCACGCCGTCGCCCACCACGGCAGAGGCGATGGTCCGCCAGGCCCGCTCTTTCGACGGATTGAAGTCGCCGCTTTCCCACAGCAGCTTGCCGTTGGCCCCATCGTGGCCCGTAAGATGGTCGGCCCCCCAGGTGACAACAACTGTCTTGCCATCGGCCTTCACGACCTGCGGCGTCGCGTAGCTTTGATCCGATTCTTCGGCACACTCATACTCTCTCGGCGTTTTCCACTTTACGTCGCCGCTGTCGAGCTTGAAGGCCACGAGGTACGAATGCACCGCCTCACGCGAATCGCCGCCTGCCGATGGGGCGTACGCTTCGCCCTTCCCGCGCGGACTTTGTATCACGGCCACTACGACACAATCATCGACCAAAATGGGCGACGTACCCAAGTCCCACCAGAGCTTGTCTTTACCAAAACGATCCTGAAGATTCGTTTTCCAAAGTTCCTTGCCGGCGACATCAAACGAGGCCAGCGTGCCGCTTTTGTAGTAAACGACAACGTGTTTGCCGTCCGTCGCCGGCGACGGATTGCTGCCCGATCCGTTCGGATGCTTGCCCGCGCGCTCGGCGCCAAGCTCCTTCCGCCACAGCTCATTGCCCTTCATGTCGTAACAAAGAAGACCGTCTTTAGCGCTCGATTCCTCCATCTTGCCGGGCCTGAACCCGAGTGCTGCCGGCGATTCACCAATCGCGCAGCTTACGAAAATGCGATCCTCCCAGACGACAGGCGTCGAGCTGCCGCGCCCAGGCAGCTTCACTTTCCAGGCCACGCTCTCTGTATCAGAAAACTTCACCGGATAATCACCCGCTTGCGCGACACCCGTTCCCAACGGCCCACGCCATTGTGGCCAGTTCTCTGCTTCCGCGCTCGCAGTCCGGCAACCAATACCAACCACAAAGAAGGCGAACACGACAGAACGCATCATGGCAACACCTGCAAGCGGGCAAGAAACTCCTGGCGATCACGAAATTTTCGCGATCGCTCTCCCAAAGTATCGCATTTTCACTCACTCCTTTCCAGTTTTGAACTGTAGGACGGACAATCCTGTCCGTTCTTCGCGAAATCGGCGGACAGGATTGTCCGTCCTACGAGTAAACAAGATCGCCGCTGTTCGTCATGCCCAGCCGACATTCTTTCCCACTCCCCCTGACATTCACCGCCAAAGTCACTAAGATGCAATGGCCTTCAAGGGCCCTTTGACAACTGAACCCGCTTCCCCCGCCGCGGCGCAACGAGCGCCGATGACGATGACCACTGAACTATTGCGCACCCCGCTTCACGATTGGCACGTCAAACACGGCGGCCGAATGGTCGACTTCGCTGGCTGGAGCATGCCGGTGCAATACAAGTCGATCGCCGATGAGCACCATGCGACGCGGAATGCTGTCGGCGTGTTCGATATCTCGCACATGGGGCGGCTGCAGTTCTTTGTCCCAGTCCCATTCTTAGATGGACTCGTGACTCGCCGCGTCGATGATATGAAACCGACGCAGATCCGTTACTCTCTTATGTGTAATGAGCAGGGCGGCATTCTCGACGATATCCTGGTTTACGCCGGCTTACCACAACCAGGCGCATTTACGATGGTCGTGAATGCGAGCAATCATCAAAAGATCGTCGAGTGGGTGAAGCAGCACGAAACCGAGTGGCATAAACGTCATGGAGAGCAGACGTTTTCGTTCGGCGACGTCATCAGCCGACAAACCGCGATGTTTGCCGTACAAGGCCCAAAGGCGATTGATGTAATCGCGTCGTTAGTCAAAATCACAGATAATCGGCTCCCCAGTGACGTTCGCCGCATGCGGTATTACACATGTGGCAGTGCTTATTTCGGCGAAGATCATGTTTGGTTGAGTCGTACCGGATACACAGGCGAGGATGGTTTCGAACTCATTTGCGACGCGGAAGCGAGCGTAGAAATATGGACGCAATGTATCGAGAGGTCACGTGATCTCGGCGGCATGGCCTGCGGACTCGGCGCTCGCGACACGCTCCGCCTCGAAGCTGCGATGCCGCTCTATGGCCACGAGCTTTCCGAAACGATCAACCCGATTCAGGCTGGCCTAAACTTCGCCGTGAACCTCGATGGCCGCGAGTTTATTGGAAGCGAGGCGCTCAAACGATTCGCCGCCGACAAGTCGCAGCCGGTGCGCGTCGGTCTGCAGGGCGAAGGTAAACGAGTGCCGCGCCAAGGTTGCCAGGTTCTGCACAACGGACGGGTCGTCGGTGAGGTCACGAGCGGCACCTACTCGCCCACGCTCGACCGCCCGATCGCGATGGCCTACGTCGAACCGGCCGCCTCGGCCATCGGTACCCAACTAACCACCGACATTCGCGGCACACAGTACCCAGCGGTTGTTGTTCCGTTACCTTTTTATCAAAGACAGAAGAAGAACTAACCACGGAGACACAGAGGACACAGAGAAGACAAGAGGAGAAAAAAGAACACTAATCGCCATTAATCTACGCTAATAAGATTGAGATGTGAGAAGAGCCAGAAATAGACTTCATTAGTGTGGATTAGCGAAGATTAGTGCTCTTGCCTCCTGTGTTTCTTCTCTGTGTCCTCCGTGTCTCTGTGGTGAATTTTTATTCGAAGGACCAATCCATGAAACCAGAAAGCTTGCTCTTCGCTAAAACACACGAATGGGTCGCCGTTGCCGATGAGGGTGGCCAGAAGGTTGCGACGGTCGGCATCAGCGCGTTTGCCGTCGAGGCGCTGACCGATCTTGTTTTCATCGAGCTGCCCAAAGTCGGTCGTCAGGTGAAAGCGGGCGAGTCGTTTTGCGAAGTCGAGTCCGTAAAGGCCGTGAGCGATGTTTATGCCCCGGTCACCGGCGAAGTCGTGGCCGCGAACGACAAACTGGCGGATGACTTGGAAACCCTCAGCAAAGACCCGTTCGGCGAAGGCTGGATCGCCCGGATCAAAATCACGGATGACGCGGCCCTCAAAGGCCTGATGGATTACGCCGCATATCAGAAACAATGTGCGGAAGAATCGCACTAAGCACTAAGTAGGTCAGGCTGTGCCTGACAAACCCCCGCTCGATCGGCTCACACCACAATGTGTCAGGCACAGCCTGACCTACGCCTGATGCCCTATCTATACAACACTCCCGAAGACGAAACTGCGATGCTTGCCGCGATCGGGGCATCGTCGATTGACGATTTGTTCGACATGGTCCCGGCCGACATGCGCCTGCAGAGCCCGCTCGCCATTCCTCCCGCGCTGACCGAAATCGAGCTCACGCAGCACATGGCGTCGCTCGCCGCGAAGAACGAGCACGCCGGCTCCAAGATCTGCTTCCTCGGCGGCGGTAGCTACGACCATTTCATCCCGGCCGCCGTGGACGAGCTGGCCGGCCGCGGTGAGTTCTACACTTCGTACACGCCCTACCAGGCCGAGGTCAGCCAGGGCAATTTGCAAGTCGTATTCGAGTATCAATCACTGATCACTCGGCTTACGGGCCTCGATGTTTCGAACGCCAGCCTGTACGACGGGGGCAGCGCGGCAGCCGAGGCCGTGCTGATGGCGGTGAGCGTCACGAAGCGGTATGGCAAAGTGGTCACGGCCGCGAGTGTTCACCCCGAATATCGCCAGACGATCGCCACGTACCTAAAGAACCTGGGCGTCGAGTTAGTGACGATCAGTACGCCCGATGGCGTCGTGAAACCACAAGACCTCGCCGCCGCGATCGACGACACGACCGCTTGCATCGTGGTTCAACAGCCCAACTTCTTCGGCTGCGTCGAAGATGCCGCGGCGCTGGCCACGATCGCTCACGACGCCGGCGCACTCGTCGTGGCCGCGTTCGACCCGATCAGCCTTGGCCTCTTGAAGCGTCCTGGCGACTGGGGCGCCGATATCGCCGTTGCCGAAGGCCACACGCTGGGCACGCCCATGCAATTTGGCGGCCCGTACCTCGGCATCATGGCTTGCCGTGAAAACCTGGTGCGCCGCATGCCGGGCCGCATCGCCGGCGAAACCGTCGACCGCCGCGGCCGGCGCTGCTTTGTCCTCACGCTGCAAACCCGCGAGCAACACATCCGCCGCGAGAAGGCCACGAGCAACGTCTGCACGAACCAAGGTCTGTTCGCCCTGCGAGCCACGATCTACCTGTCGCTGCTCGGCCCCGAAGGCCTGAAAGAGACTGCCAACCTCTGCCTGCAAAAGTCGCGCTACTGCGCTGAGCAGCTGTGCGGTTCGGGTGCCACTGGCTCTGCCAGTAATTCGCGTTTTGAACTGGCATTCGCTGCACCGACACTCAAAGAATTCGTTATCCGCGACCGCCAAGGCCGAGTCAGAGAATTGCTCGCTGGCGCATTGAATTCTGGCTTCCTTGCCGGTGTGCCACTGGGCCAATGGTACCCTGAACTAACGAATTGCTTCATGATCGCCGTCACTGAGAAACGAACCAAACAAGAGATTGACGCTATGGTCAGTGCTCTGACTGAGGGCTCCATGGGCTCACAGTAGTAATCTCCCGCACGTGCAAATTAGATGGACTCAGACATTCTCAGCTGGCTTGAACAATGGTATCTCGCCCAAACAAATGGCGACTGGGAGCATCAGCATGGAGTTACGATCGAAACAATTGATAATCCGGGCTGGCGCATATCGATTGACCTAGTCGACACCTCATTGAGCGCAAAGTCGTTTGAAAGATTGGAAGTTGAATCAAGTGACTGTAATTGGTTCCACTGTTGGGTCAGTGAGGAGCGGTTTCAAATTGCATGCGGGCCGGCGAATCTTTCCCAAGCGCTCGATATATTTCGTACCTGGACAGAATCATAGAGTTCCCGATGCTTGTGATGACACCGATTAGATTAACCACGAAGGACACAAAGGTCACAAAGAAATACATCTGACCTGTCTGTTCTTCGTGCCCTTTGTGTTCTTCGTGGTTGATTTCTCCTGATTAGATTTAGCAATGCGTAACACTCGCGACACCAAACTCCTGTTCGAACTTTCCGAAGCCGGCCGTCGGTCACACCGTCTCCCAGCGTGCGATGTACCTGAGCAACCAGTCGATAATTTGTTGCCCGCCGGTGCCCTGGCCGCTGTGCCTCCCGCTCTGCCTGAGTTGAGTGAGCCGCAAGCCGTTCGCCACTTTGCGAACTTGTCGCAGCTCAACATGAGCGTCGATACGCACTTCTACCCGCTCGGTTCGTGCACGATGAAGTACAACCCGAAGGCGTGCAATCAATACGCCATGCTGCCCGAGTTCACGGGGCGACACCCGCTCGGGCCCGAGTCCCACGGCCAGGGGTTCCTCGCCTGCATGTTCGAGTTGCAGGAAATGCTGAAGGCAGTGACTGGCATGCAGGGTGTGTCGTTGACACCGATGGCGGGC
>CAZGMU010000030.1:0-7152 GCA_964526975.1 uncultured Planctomycetaceae bacterium | reverse complement strand
TTCTACCCGCTCGGCTCGTGCACGATGAAGTACAACCCGAAGCGGAACGAGCGTGCTGCGCGGATGCCGGGGATTGCCGATCTGCATCCGTATCAGCCGGAGAGCACGCTTCAGGGCATGCTGCAGCTTCTTTACGAGTTGCAGGAATACCTGCAGGAAATCTCCGGGCTCGACGCCTGTTCGCTCCAACCGGCCGCCGGTGCTCATGGCGAGTTGACAGCGCTCTGGGTCGCCGCCGCGTACTTCCGTGATCGGGGTGAGAAGCGCACGAAGGTGCTGGTACCCGATAGTGCCCACGGTACCAACCCGGCCAGCGCCACAATGGCTGGCTTCGAAACGGTCACGGTGAAGACGCTCCCCACCGGCACGCTTGATATGGACGACTTCCGCCGCCTCTTGGACGACCAGATCGCGGTGTTCATGATCACCAACCCGAACACCGTCGGCGTCTTCGAGCCGAAGATGCGTGAAATCGCCGACATGGTTCACCAGGCCGGAGGCCTGGTCTATTTAGACGGGGCGAACATGAATGCGATTCTCGGGATCAGCCGCCCGGGTGATTTCGGCGCCGACATGCAGCATTACAACCCACACAAAACCTTCAGCGGCCCTCACGGTGGCGGCGGCCCCGGCGCGGGCCCCATTTGTGTCACCGAGAAACTCGCTCCCTACTTGCCAACTCCAGTCGTCGTGAAAGAAGGTGATCGCTACAAGCTCGACTACAACCGGCCCCAAACGATCGGCCGCGTACGCGCGTTCTTCGGTAACGTGGGCGTGCTGGTGCGTGCTTATTGTTACATTCGCACGCATGGGCCTGACGGTCCCCGCCGCGTCAGTGAAACGGCCGTGCTCAATGCCAACTACTTGCTCAGTCGTGTGAAGCATTTTCTGCCGGTGCCGCAAGGTGATCGCTGCATGCACGAGTTCGTCGCCACGGCTGCGAAGCTCAAGGCCGAGAAGGGCATCTCGGCAATGGACCTGGCCAAGCGGCTCTTGGACTACGGTTTCCACGCACCGACGGTCTACTTCCCGCTGTCGGTGAAAGAGTCGATCATGGTCGAGCCCACCGAGACCGAGAGCAAAGAAACGCTCGACGCCTTCGCCGAGACGCTCTTCCGCATCTTGGAAGAAGACCCCGACACGTTGCATGACGCGCCGCACACAACACCCGTCAGCCGGCCCGACGAAGTCCGCGCCGCCCGGCAACCAGTGCTAACTTGGCCCGAGGTAGAAGCTAAGTAGTCTCACGCAAAGGCGCGAAGGCGCAAAGAAAGAATCTATTTATTGAACCACAAAGGGCACGAAGGACACAAAGACAGAGATTCTTTTGAAAATGCCAACGGCATAGATAGATATAGATTGCATAACAAATGCAGATGGATTGCCGGCTCATCATCGATCCGCCCGCTACGGGCGTTCGCAATATGTCTGTCGACGAGGCTCTCCTCCTCGACGCTGCCGATCATGGCGTGGCCACGCTGCGGTTTTATAGTTGGAGCGAACCGACTCTTTCGCTTGGCTACTTTCAAAACTATGCCGACCGTCAGCAGCACGCGGCCAGCCGTGCGTGCGCGGTGGTCCGCCGCCAGACTGGCGGCGGCGCGATCCTTCACGATCGCGAGTTGACGTACAGCATCGCGTTTCCCCCGGCGCATCTGCTAACGAAGCAAAACGAACAGCTCTACCAAATTGTCCACCGAGTGTTCGTGGAAACTTTATCGCTCACGAGCGCTGCCTCGCCGCTCTCCACGGTCCGAATTCATGGCACGGGCCCCAAGCTTCCGCCAAGCAATGAGCCGTTTCTCTGTTTCGAGCGACGCTCGCCCGGCGATGTGGTTTTCGTGCCCGAACCATCTCAGCACGGCACGGCCAAGGTATCGCAAGCACCTTTGTCGCCGCCCACGCGGAAAGTTCTCGGAAGTGCCCAACGGCGGTACCATGGCGCTGTCCTTCAGCATGGGAGCCTGCTGCTCGAGCGATCGCCGGCCGCCCCCGAATTACCAGGCTGGAGCGACTTGGTCGACCCAAATGTCTCGGTGGACGCCCTGATTTCTGCCACTTCTGCCCGATTTGCCGAAGAACTGCAATTGCGACTCCACAGGGCCAAACTGCCCGAGAAACTGGAATTAATTACTCACCAAATTGCGAATAATAAGTACGGATCGCTCGCCTGGACAAATCGACGTTAAGCTCCACGACCCAGCAGCCGACTAAGGAAATGGGCGTCTTTTGCCGCCCCGCCGACAGCGACCAGCGAGGATCCACGACTTAAACCGCCCCTCCAACTGGGAGGGGAACCGGTCGGGTAAATTCTATCCGGCTTCAGCTTGTTTCCTTTGAAAGAGGAAAGTATGCTGATAAACCGTACTGGTAGCTTTGGTGCAAATTTTGCAGAAGAGGTGCTTGGCTGTATATGATTTAATTGACTGCCTCGTCGGAATGAGTGGCTCATCCATTTGATTTATCCCTGCGGCCGATTGGTCGCCAAGTTTATTCGAGCCGCCACTCAGATTTGCCTCCGCAAGCATTGGTCTTGTTGAGTAGTTTCCTATTTTGATCGCGGATGTAAGGCAAAGACATCGATGAAGTTGAAATTGATCGTACTCGCCGGCGCCAAAGAAGGCCTCGAGATACCGTTGAGGAAAGAGAAGTTCCTCATCGGCCGCGCCAAGGAATGTGCGCTGCGTGCGGGCAGCGAAGCAATTAGTCGTCGACACTGCGCAATCATCCAGCGCGAAACTGGGTGGACGGTGCGCGATCTGGGTAGCCGCAATGGCACCCATGTGAACGACGAGAAAATCACCAGCGAAGTTCCGCTCAAGCCGGGCGATGAACTTCGTGTCGGTCCGCTCAAGTTTCGAGTCGAGTTGCGAGAATCTGCCTCCGCTGCCCCATCGGGCGTGATTCCTCCCCTGGCGCCCCCCACGGCCGATAAGGCGAAACGCCAACCGCCCGTCAAAGATGTGGCCGATGTCGTCGAGCGCACGATTAGCAATTCTGATAGTATGTCGGAAGACGATGTCTCCCGCTGGCTCCTGGACCTGGGTGAAGACGTCTCCGACATGCTCAAGGAAACCCGCTCGCTTCGCGCCGAAGACACTAGCATCAGTCGCATGACCACCGCTACCACGGTCGAAGACGTCTCGCAACTTGCCGAGCAGGCCGCTGATCAGCCTGCCGAGGGCGAGGGTGAAAAGGACGACGTCGGCAGCGGTGTGTGGAAGTTCTTGAAACGGGGCAAGGCTGCGCCGCCGAAGAAAAAGCCGCCTGGCAAGCTGCCCCCGCGCGAAGAGCAAAAATCAGTCGACAGCCGCGCTGCCGCCGCCGATATCCTTCGCGAAATGCAACGCCGCCGCTAACCGCCGCGCCCTTTTCCCAGGCCAAGCCGCTATCTACGATTAGTACCGGCGGTCGTCGCGGTCTATCTCGGCGGTATCGCCAACGAGTACCATCGGCATATTCCGAGCCACGCGCAAACGTAAGGCGTTCACCAATTCGATCGATCATCCATGAGCAACAAACGACGGTTCAACGACGAACGCGTTTCCGGCATCCTCGGACTCGCCTTCGATGCTGAAGACGGCCACAAACGCATCACCCGCGGCAAAAACTTCTTTCTCGCCGGCGGATCGGAAGAAACCCACAGCGTCATGCGCGAGACTATGATCAGGGTCAACGAGCAGCTCGACGCCCGCGGCCAGCAGCTCTCCGATGTCTCCGTCAACGAGCTGCGCGATCTTATCGACGAAGCCCGTTCTTAAGTTTGGCGATTACTCTGCACTGGTTAGCGGGGGCATCCACGCCACTCTCCACCATCAGGTTCCAGAGTTACAACGAGCCGCAAGGTGTATCAACAAAAATCCCCTCCCGAATCGGAAGGGGATTTGCAGTAGGTTTCAACCGGTGGCTTCCGCTATCGGTTGTAGGCTTGTTTGCCACGTGCGAAACGTCAATTACATCAACTGCTCGGTGGCCTGAATCATCGCATCCAGGTTTTGCTCGAGCTGCAGGTCGCTCGGCATCGGCTTCGCCGAAACCGCTTGCGGATGGGCCGCCTCGATAATCGTCAACTGGGCCGCCGATACCTTCATATATCCTAGCGAACGAATCACTTCGAGCACTTCGCTGCAGGTCGGAAACATCCGGCCGCTCTTCCGCTTGTAATCGTCCAAAGCGTTCATGAATTCAACTTCGCACTCCGTGTAATCGCGTTCGCAGGTCGTCGGGTCGATCTGCCGGCGGCGATTCACCTTCTCGCGGCGCTCCAGCTTGGGAGCCGCAGCAGCCTCCCCAGATTCAGCGTTGGCGTCCCGCCGCGAGGCCCGGCGACGATCAATCGTCACCTCCAGGTCGCCCGCACGCTTGCTGGCGGCCTTCTTCACATTCTTCGTCGAGGAACGCTTCGCACCGGTCTTGGTCGCTGTCTTTGCCACGGTCTGTTCTCCAAAGTAGCTGCCGCGAGCCGAGCGGCTGCAATCGTCGCTGGGGGAGGTTTTTGGCCATTATTCCGTCCGCCTCGGCTCGGCGGACCTACAGACGCAACTTGCCGTTGTAGAAAAATGACATCAACTCTGCATGCAAGCATCGGAAATCCGTCTGCGAAGAGTAAAACGATCTGTAAAAATAGGCGATTTAAATAAAGATAGTGGATCGTACGGTTTTAACGGCCTGCCCAAGATTTCCTGTCGCCACGCCGCAAAAACCGCTGCTGTCAACACTCCCCCTCTCCCCTCCTCCCCCTCTCCCCATCTATTCCTTGCAACCCCTTGCGCCGAACCCATCTTGCAACCACCCAGCCCGATTGGTACCCTCCGCCACCTTTTCGCCGCCCACCCGATATGCGGCACACTCTTTTCCCGCCGCCGATTCCGTGCAAAAAATGCGACCCGCACAAACCTCACACAACTGCCCCGAGCCTAGCCGCGTTTCGCCGACCGGCCTCGTCCTCGCCGCGCTCATGGCTGGTCTAGTGGCGGCGAGCGGCTGCAGCAACCTGCAATCGCAGGCCGCCAACGTCGAGGGCGTCCGCCTCTATCAGCAAGGCAACTACCAACAAGCCTCCGATCGCTTCCAACAAGCGATCGCCCAGAATCCCAAATCGCCCGAAGGCTACTACAACCTGGCCGCCTCGCTCCATAAAACCGGCACTCTCTACAATCGCCCCAGCGACCTGCAGCAAGCCGAGAATCTGTACAACCAGTGCCTCGAACGCGACCCGAATCACACCGAATGCTACCGCGGCCTGGCGGTGCTCCTCAACGAAACAAACCGCCAACAAGACGCTTACAAATTGCTGAATCACTGGTCGAGCGCTAACCCGAAGTCGGCCGACCCGAAGATCGAAGTCGCTCGCCTGCTCGAAGAATCGGGCCAACCCGAACAGGCCAAAGAACAGTTGGTGGCCGCCCTTACGATCGACCCCAACAACGCCCGCGCGCTCACCGCCCTGGGTCGCCTCCGCGATCAACAGGGCGACCACATGCAAGCCCTGGCCAACTACCAGCGCTCGCTGGCCTCGAATCGCTTCCAACCCGAAGTCCAAGCCCGCGTCGCCCAACTACAAGGCGCCGTGGGCGCTCCCGCTGTGCCAGCGCCTGGCGCGGCTCTCAATAATGTCCAAACCGCCAATGGCGCGGCTCCGCCTGTGCGGTACTAGCACATTCTCGTAGGGCACAGCTTGGCCTACGATACCGCTATGCCCGACATCACTTCGATAATCGCCTGGCAGAAATGCGGCAGGTCGTCTGGCTTGCGGCTCGATACGAAATGGCGGTCGACAACGACGGGCGCGTCTTTCCAAATCGCGCCCGCGTTCTCCAAGTCGTCTTTAATTCCAGGCGAGCCCGTTACTTTCACGCCATGATAAACGCCGGCCGAAATCGGAATCCAGCCACCATGGCAAATGGCGGCAACAAGCTTTTCGGCTTTGGCGAACTCGCGAACGAGTTGCTTCACCTTGTCGTCACGCCGCAATTTATCCGGCATGAAGCCGCCTGGAATCACCACGCCGTGGAAGTCGTTGCTTTCCATAAGGGCAATGGCCGTGTCCGAGCGGGCCGGGTAGCCATGCTTCCCTTTGTACTGCGTGTCCCCTTTCGGGCCAGCGACCGTCACATGCGCTCCGGCTTCGATCAGCCGCAGCTTGGGATACCACAGTTCGAGATCTTCATACTCGTCACCAACGAACATCAAAAAGCGGAGACCAGTGAGAAGTTGATCGTGAGACATGGGGTTCTCCTTTGTAATTGAGTTGTCCGTGGTCCGTGGTCCGTCGTCAGTTGTCCGTTGTTATCAGCAAATGCGACTGACCACGGACAACTGACGACGGACAATTGAAGTATACGCGATGCCGTCTATCGATTTCCAACCTCGGCAACCGTCCCTTTTCGCTGAGCAAGTTCCTCCAACGCACTGCAAGCAACCGCCAATGCTGCCGATCCATTGCACCGCGACGCCAAATCACGACATTGCGACGCAACCTCCGGCGAATCGACGAGCCGCGACAATTCCGCGGCCACGCGCTGGCCACTAAACTGCTTCACCGAAACCTCGGCGCCCACTCCCAGCCGCACCACGCGTCGCGAATTGTCGAACTGGTCGTACGACATTGGCCGCACGATCTGCGGCACGCCGGCGGCGAACGCCTGCGCACAACTGCCAATCCCACCATGATGCACGACCGCTGCCGTGCGCGGCAACAATTGGCTCATCGGCACGAAGCCGACATGGTAGACCGACTCCGGCATGCTCTTCGGCAATTGGTGATCGTACTTCGTGAGCAAAATGCCTCGCCGCCCCAACCGCTTGCAGGCGTCGACCGCCGTTTCGAAGAAATGATGCGCCTCCTTGTTGGCCGATCCTGGCGAGAACGCAATCGGCGGCGAGCCGGCATCGAGAAACTGGCGCACACCTTCTGGCAACGCCTTGTCGCCTGGGGTGTCCCACAACGGAAAGCCGACTGTCTTGATGTGCGGAGGCCAATCGGGTTGCGGCGGGCCGAACCAATCCGAAAACAGTCCCAACACCAGGTCGCCTCCAAACAACCATTTGCCAAAAATCCTCGTCACCGGCTTAAGCCCGAATTCGCGGCGCAAACGATTGATCTCCGGTCCGAGCAGCCGTCTTGTGACGAGCCGGTCTGCCACCGTGAAT
>CAZGMU010000029.1:0-20143 GCA_964526975.1 uncultured Planctomycetaceae bacterium | reverse complement strand
GCTTCTGCTTGTTGGACAAGATGCTCGGCTCCGGCTGCGGCTGTGGCTGCGAGCCTAGCTGCAGCTGCTGCGAGAAGAGCTGTTGCTGCGAGCAAAGCTGTGGCTGCGAAAATAGCTGCTGCAATAGCTGCTGCAGCGGTGGTGGTTGCTGCATTCTTGATCGAATCTGCGGCGCCTTCCACGGCGTAGGCTGCGGCAACTGCTGCGAAAAGAGCTGTGCTTGTGATCCTTCTTGCTGCTGCGAGAAGAGCTGCTGCTGTGAGCAAAGCTGCTGCTGCGAACAGAGCTGCTGCTGCAAGCGTAGCTGCTGCTTGACCGGCGTCTGCGATCGTCTCTGTGGCCTGTTCAAAGGCCCGAGCTGTTGCGGTTGCTGCGAAAAGAGCTGCTGCTGCGAGCAAAGCTGCTGCTGCGAACAGAGCTGTGGCTGCGATAACTGCGGTTCGAGCTGCTGCTGCAAGAAGAGCTGCTGCCTCTTGGACAGCCTCTGCGGCATGTTCAAGAGCAATGGCTGTGGCTGTGGCTGTGGCTGTGGCTGTGCTTGCTGCGAGCAAAGCTGCTGCTGCAATAGCTGCGGTTGCGAAGCGGCTTCGAGCTGCGGTTGCAACGGTGGCGCCAAGCACGACAGCAAGGACGAAGCCCCCAAGGCTCCGGCCGAAGCTGGCGCCTCGGTTAAGCCGGTTGCTCCTCGCCCAATGGCTGATCCGAACGCCTCGGTTGGCCAGCAACGCAACGTTGTTCGCACGAGCTTCCTTCGCTAAGTGAAGGATAAGTATCGCGATCAACCGCGGTAATAAAGATAAAACCTGCCCCGGACGAAAGTTCGGGGCAGGTTTTTTTATTGGTAGTTGCCGCGAACCAAGCGGCCCATGCAAAAGGCGATGAGAATGGGAGAGGGGGAGGCAGGCAGGTTGGATTGGAACACCAGTCTCCCCGCCTCCCCCTCTCCCTATCTCCCCATCTGCTTCGTAAGTCCGGCTCGGCTCGCCAGACCTACTTCACAAGTCCGCTGATCTTCAACCCGAACTTGTCGCCTACTTTGACGACCTCTCCGTGAGCCACTGGCCGCTCGCCCACGCAAAGCTCGAGCGGCTCGTCGCAGGTCTTGTTGAATTTCACGATCGAACCTGGCCCTAGTTCGATGATTTCTTGAATGCTCTTCCGTTGCGATGCTAGCGTAACACGCACTGGCACGCGAATTCGAAGCAGCCGGCGCGGGTACTCGGGCAACTCGCTCAACTCGGCCTCGATGCCCGTCGTCACTGTCGGCGCGTCGGCCACGCCGATTGCTTCGACAGCGGCCGCAGCTTCGATTTCTACCAGATTTTCAGGTGGCGTTTCTGCCATGGAAATATTTCGTTGTTTTACAACTGTCGTGCGCGCACTAGCACCTAAGCCTTATCGGCCAGCGAATGCCGCAAACTTTCCCCAGGCCGCAAAGAGCCGCGAATCGTCAGGCCCGTTCGCTTCGTGCCTGGGACAACCGTATAATCGAGGTAGCAGATACTGCCATCAATGCTGTCGCTCGCGATATTGCCGAGCATTTCCAAGCGAGCATCAGCAGACAATACTTCATTCCGCAACGGTTCTCCCGGTTAGAAATCCCAAGCGATGCCAACAACCCTCGAATCTCCCGCTCCCACTCACGAGCTCAAGCCGTACAAGTCGTTGGAGAACGCCGAGTTGATCGCTCGCATCCAGGCGGTGCGCAAGCACTTCGGACCGCAGCTCGTCATTCTGGGCCACCACTATCAACAAGACGAAGTGATCGCCCTCTCCGATTGGCGCGGCGACAGCTACGGCCTCAGCCAACACGCGGCCGACAGCAGCGATTGTCGCTACATCGTGTTCTGTGGCGTCCACTTCATGGCCGAAACGGCCGACATCCTGGCGAATCGCCCTGAGAAACTCGCCGAACGGGGCGGCACGCGTATCCCCGTCATTCTGCCCGACCTCGCGGCCGGCTGCTCGATGGCCGACATGGCCGCCATCCACCAGATCAAAGATGCCTGGGATCAACTCGGCGAAGTGATCGACACGAGCGACATCACGCCGGTCACGTACATCAACTCAGCCGCCAGTCTGAAAGCCTTTGTCGGCCGGCATGGCGGAATCGTATGCACATCTTCCAATGCGAAGGCGGCGCTCGAATGGGCCTTCGCGCGCACCAGCCGCGTGATGTTCTTTCCCGACCAGCACCTGGGTCGCAACACGGCGCTCGGCATGGGAATCTCGCTTGATGAAATGCCCGTCTGGGACCCACATGCAGCTTCGCTCGGCGGCTCGACGGAAGACGAGCTGCGCAAAAGCAAGGTCATTCTCTGGAAAGGGCATTGCAGTGTTCACCAGATGTTTCGGCCCGAACATGTGAAGATGTTCCGCGACAAGCACCCAGGCATCAAGATTCTCGTGCATCCCGAGTGCCCACGCGAGGTGTTCGAACTCGCGGATGTGTCAGGCTCGACAAGCAAGATTATTAAAACGGTCGAAGCCGCGCCCCCTGGCAGCAAATGGGCGATTGGCACCGAACTACACCTCGTGAATCGGCTTAAACAAGAGCACCCCGAACAAGAGATTCACTTCCTGTCGCCGGTCGTATGTATGTGCGCGACGATGTACCGCATCGACTTGGCGCACTTATGTTGGAGCCTTGAGAACCTGGTTGCGGGGACGCCGGTGAATGTGATTGAGCTCGACGAGGAAACGGCGCGTTGGTCGCTCGTGGCGCTGGAGCGAATGCTGGAAGTAAACTAGCCGATAGATAAAGCCGCGACCAGCGGTCGCGGCTTTATAAATATGACACCACCGCTCAAAACCGATCCGAAATACGGCTGCTTCCTCCGCTGGCCGCAGAACGGCAACGATTGGCTGCATCCGGATGATGTCGCCCTCGCACGTAACCTATTACCTAGCGACCGCATCTTCCGTCGCGACGGCCGCGACGGCGAGTTCCATTGTTTCCATTATGGAGACGTCATGTTTCGCGCCCGGCTCGCGCTCTGGCAAGAGATAGCGCACGAAGGCTTCGATATTGGCGACTGGGTGGAAGTACTCAGTCACGGCATGCGCAATGAGCCGCGCGCGGGCATCATCCGCGAGATGCTTTGGGATGAAGATGGCCGCGCCGTTCATTATCAGATTTCAGTTAATGACGCTCCGATTCCTGATTATTACACGCGCGACGACTTGGAACACGTCGAGCCTGTTTGAATCACTCGCTTTCGAGCCACTGTTCTCCGTCAAGTTCGTCGAACAACTTGATCCAAGTCCTGTGTACGACCTGCTTCCATGTCAGCCAAGCCACGGCGAACTGACGTAAGCGTTTCCGTCTCACTCGCTGTCGCCGCCAGAGTGCATCAAGACGTACTGCCCTGTTGTCCGGCGACTGCAAGTGGCCCATCATAATGCTGAAGCAGGGCTTCCGTTTCGGGCGCAATTGGCTAATGGGGCATTTGCATATGCCGGGCCATTTTAAGGAACGTCGCTATCCGCAGGCTGTGTCAGCTTGCGATCGGCAACACCGGCACTATTAAAAAGCGATGACTTACGTGCGTTCGATGTCATAATCTGGCCATAGACCACCGGGTCGATCGAGTCGCCCATGAAACGAACCGTGCCGCCGCAGAAGGCCACGTTTACGCCGCCCGGGTGATTGCTGGAAGGATAACCGTGGGTCTCGTAACCGATGTTCGCGAAAGCGGCCATGTCGGCAGGTGCGGTTTTCTGATCGTAGTTCTTGTCGCCGTTAATCCGCTCATAGGCCGACGGATGGTTTTTCCAGACGAAGCCAAACAAGTGCTTTGTATCCAAAATCGAGCTGGAATCGTTCTGCACGTAGCTGTTAGGACCTGGTGTCGGCTGGTAGGCCCACGATATAGCATGAAGGTTTTCAGACAGCATCAGCGTCTTGGTGGTTCCATCGACAATTTGTGCGAGCGACATTTGAATCTTCGGGTGGGTTTCGCGGCCATCGACAGCCCCATTTGAAAAGTTCTTGTTTTTGTTGTTGTCGAAGAAAATACCGTTCGCACCATATTCCTTTGTATCGCCGCCGCGGCCATGAGCGCCACTATCGCTAAAGGCCCAACCAGCGTTGCCCACATAAGCCAGATTGGGTGCATCCGGGGTTTCAGGCACATTGCTGGGGCAAGTGAGCGTAGCGATCATAGGAGCCACAGGATTCGTGCCGAATTGCGTGGACCATTGATCCCACAAGGCATTTTCCTCCATGTAGGGGAACAACCGCACAACCCAACTTGCACGGCGGCCGCTACTGAGCGTGAACAGGCCCGCGTTATCTTTGGTGCCGTTCGGGTTGAAAATTTCTTCCACGTACCCAGGTAGCCGCTTGAGCGTTGAATCCATGTTCGTCAGCGCGAGCTGCAACTGTTTCATGTTGTTGCGGCAAGTATTGCCACGGGCCGTTTCGCGAGCTGCCTGAACCGCGGGCAACAGCAACGCCACGAGCGTCCCGATGATCGCGATCACGACCAACAACTCGACCAGTGTAAAGCCGCGACGTGCGTGCCTCATAGAATACCCTTCCGTTCGTGTAAGAGCTTGAGTCTGTTCCGGTTCGTGCCGCCCGTTCGCCGCGGCCAAGATTAGAAGATCGATGATAACGCGTGGCCAGTCCCGAGATCGCCTCATTTCTCTCGGTCGCCCGGGGCGAGCCCAGCCAGCCCCGAAGCGCATCGCAGCCACAATATAGTTTTATTCTTCCAGAATTCAGGAGATTTGTCCAGTAAGTCGTGGGTGCCGCGAGCCGAGCGGCATCCCATGGGGAAGGCCGCCTCGGCTCGGCGGCCCTACAAAATGCTGCTCCCTTGCGGCCGGGGCTCAATGTGTTATCTTCGCGGTTCTGCCATTCATTTTCGTAATGACAGGTAGGTCAGGCTGAGCCTGACATCCGACGATATCACGTCATCCCGTCAGGCCCAGCCTGACCTACACAGGAGCCCCCATAATGAGCATGTACATCGGCGAAGCCCTCGCTGGCGACGGCAACGAAGTCGCCCACATCGACCTCCTCATCGGCAGCAAAGATGGTCCCGTAGGCAATGCGTTTGCCAATGCTTTGGCCCGCCAGAGCGAAGGTCACTCCAACCTGCTTGCCGTTCTTACACCGAATTTGGTGTGCAAGCCGGCGACCGTGATGATCACCAAGGTCACGATCAAGGGCGCCAAGCAAGCCGTGCAGATGTTCGGCCCCGCCCAGGCCGCCGTGGCCAAGGCCGTTACCGACGCCGTCGCTGAAGGCGTGATCTCGAAGAAGCAGGCCGAAGATTTCGTTTGCGTCTGCGGCGTGTTCATCCACTGGGAAGCTGCCGACGACAAGAAGATCTACGACTACAACTACCAGGCCACGAAGGAAGCGCTCAAGAACGCGATGGCCGGCAAGCCGACGATCGACGAGATCCTCGCCGACAAAGACAAAGCGGCCCATCCGTTCCGCGGGTTCTAGTATTTGTTCGTAGTCCGTGGTCAGTTGTCCGTTGTTAACAGCGAGGAAAATACGCGTATGCAACGGACAACGGACAACGGACAACGGGCAGCTCTGCCGAAAATTCTGCTCTGCCTCGATAGCGATTCGCAGCCCAGCGTCTTCGATGCTGTAGTTGCGGTCGACGCCGGCGCTGACCAACTGCTGCGTCATGGCAGCATAAAGCCCGATGCTGTCCGCGATCTCGTCTATGGCGCCATGTTCACGCGCGGACCGGCCGATCTCAAGAACACGGCCGTTTTCATTGGCGGCGCCGATGTCGCGGCCGGCGAACAACTGCTGGCCAAGGCCCGCGAGTGCTTCTTCGGCCCGATGCGTGTCTCGGTGATGCTCGACTCGAACGGTGCTAATACGACGGCTGCTGCCGCCGTGCTGAGCGCGCGGAAGCATGTTTCGCTCGCTGACCAAACCATCACCGTGTTGGCAGCGACAGGCTCCGTCGGCCGGCGAATCGTTCGGCTTCTTATCCGTGAGGGAGCCAATATCCGCGTTGCCTCGCGCCAACTGGCCAGAGCGCAACAGGTATGCGACAACTTGCGAGGCCTCATTCCGGGTGCAAAGCTCGAGGCCCACGACACAAGCGACGAAGCTTCGCTCCGCAAATCGCTCGAGGAGGCTACCGTTGTGATCACCGCCGGCGCCCCGGGCGCGGAGCTACTTTCCGAAGATATTCGCCGCGAGTGCAAGCAGCTTAAAGTCGCCATCGATCTCAATGCCGTGCCGCCCACGGGCATCGCCGGCATCAAGCCGAACGATAAAGCCGCCGACCAGAACGGCCAAATTTGCTACGGCGCGATCGGCGTGGGAGGCCTCAAGATGAAATTGCACAAGGCAGCCATTCGCCGACTGTTCGAGTCGAACGACGCTGTCCTCGACGCCGAGGAAATCTACGCGCTCGGCGAAAGCGTTTAACCACGAAGACACAAAGGGCACAAAGAGTGAGGCTCTTCATTAGGGGGTGATATTGAATCGGCTCGTTCGTCTTTGTTTTATTTCGTCTTGATGATTGCATACCGCCTCCGTATCAACCTTCTCCCACTTTTCTTCGTGCCCTTTGTGTTCTTCGTGGTTCACATCCTCTAAATTGGACAGCGTGCCTAAACGCAAACCGAAACACCGTTCCGAACCATCGTCCAACGGCCTGGGCGTGCGCCGCTCGACCGATGGCAACAGTTGGGTGTTCGTCCATCCGCGCGAAGCGCGCGACCGGGCGGAAGATCTCGAAGAAGTCGAATTGATGATCGAAGCGGGCGAACTCGATGTCGCCCTCGACGAGCTGCGCTGGCTCCTCTCGGGCTGCAGCGAGTTCATCGCCGCCCATGTGCTGCTAGGCGACATCGCGCGCGACACAAACGACCTGCCGCTCGCTCGGGCACACTACGGCGCCGGCTACCAACTCGGCTTGCAAACGCTTCGCCGCGCGAAAATGCCGAAGCCCGTGCTGTATTCCCAACTCGCCAATCAAGCCTTCTTCGAAGCCGGCCGCGGGCTCGTTTGGGCGCTTGAAAAAATGGGCAAGCCGCAAATGGCCGATGAAGTAATGAGCACGCTTGTTGAACTCGATTCTAGCGATCCTCTGCAAGTGCGGCTCTTGCTCGACGAACTCCGTAGTGGCGGAGCGCCGGTGATCGATCTATCAATGAACTTTCCAAGAAATATCGATCCGGCTGGATGATTTGCGCCCCAGTTAGCCCCCGGTCAGTGACCGGGGGCTAAATTGCTGGCCAGCGGGCGAACACTCCGCTCGGCAACCGTCGTCCCTCTGCCGTCTCCAAAAATAACTCGCCAACTTTCGGCGGCTGGCCACAGTGGCCGAAGATTCCTTCCGACAAATATGCCGAAAGGTCAGCCGGTCCGATTCCCGGTGAGTGACAGGTGACGAGCACAAACTCGCGACTTTTCGCCGTCAGCTTACCGCATAACTCCAAGAGCGGCAGCAAATGTTCGCCAATCTTCCACGGCTCGCCCTTCGGACCATGGCCGTAGGAGGGCGGATCGAGAATCACCGCATCGTATTGGTTGCCGCGCTTCACCTCGCGCTGGCAAAATTTCATCGCGTCTTCCGGTATCCACCGAATCGCCCGATCGCCGAAACCCGAGAGCATCGCGTTCTGCCGCGCGCGATCCACCGACGAGTGCGCCGCATCAATATGCACAACCTCCGCGCCGCCCGCCGCGGCCGCGAGCGTGCTCCCGCCCGTATACGCAAACAAATTCAAAACCTTTAACAACTGCTCGTCCGCCGCTTGCGGCTTAGCGCGCATCACCTGCCGCGTAATCCACTCCCAGTTCTCTCTCTGCTCGGGAAACACACCAACCTGCCCCGAGGGCAACGCCTCAAGTTGCAATCGAAACGCAGCTTCCCCCGTATGCACAAACTGCCACTCGGGCGACATCCATTGCTTGTAATTGGGCGCCCACGACCCATCGCCCGTTCTTGGCCCACGAAATCGAGCCGTCGCGGCCGTCCATGAATCGGGGCGCGTTCGCTCCATACCCTCGGCAGCGGGGCACGGGCGATTTAAAACGATATTCCCAAAACGCTCCAATTTTCGGCCTTCGCCGAAGTCCAGAAGCTCGTAGCTTCCCCTGCTTGCATTTTCCATTTTGCCGAAGCTCACTGCAGAAATTTCGTCGCCTTTTCTGATCGTCCGTGCAGTCGTAGAATGATCAGTTTCGCAAAGTGCAGAACTCAACGGGTCCTGAATGCCCGCTTCCGATATCGTTATCCGTGGTGCCCGCGAGCACAACCTGCGTAGCGTCGACGTGACGCTGCCCCGGAACAAGCTGATTTGCCTGACCGGCGTTTCCGGCTCGGGCAAAAGCTCGCTCGCGTTCGATACGCTCTATGCCGAGGGGCAGCGGCGCTACGTGGAAAGTCTGTCCACGTTTGCTCGCCAATTCTTGGGGCAGATGCCGAAGCCCGAGGTCGACCATATCAGCGGCCTGAGCCCGTCGATCTCGATCTCGCAGAAATCGTCTGGAAACAATCCACGGTCGACCGTCGGCACGATCACGGAGATCTACGATTTCCTGCGGGTGCTCTACGCTCGCGTGGGCCATGGCAATTGCCCGCAATGTGGCAAACCGATTACCGCCCAAACGCGCGAGCAGATCATCGCCCGCATCCTGGCGATCGAGACTGGCGCGCAGTACGCCGTGCTGGCCCCCGTCATCCGTGGCCAAAAAGGCGAATACAAGGACCTATTCGAAGACTTACGCAAACAAGGCTTCGTGCGCGCGCGCGTGGACGGCAAGTATGTGTCGCTCACCGATGATCTCTCGCTCGATCGACAGATGCGGCACAACATCGAGGTGGTCATTGACCGGCTAAAAGCCGGTCCCACGATCCGGGGGCGCTTGGCCGAGGCAGTCGACACCGCGCTTGGCATCGGTAAAGGCAACATCATTATCGGGATGAACAACGGCGACGAATCGCAAGATTCCGAGCGAGCCGGGGCGTCCTCGCCCCCGGTTGTTGACGATGCAAAACTCGGGGACGAGGACGCCCCGGCTCGCGCGAAGTCGACCAAGCGCCGTGCTGCTGGGACCCAGCCCGGCGATCTTGTTCTTTCGTCCCACTTCGCCTGCACCGATTGCGGAATCAGTTTCGACGAGCCCACGCCGCAGCTTTTCAGCTTTAACAGCCCCAGCGGCATGTGCCTCACCTGTGACGGTCTCGGCGAGTTTTTCAGCTTCGATGCCGATCGTCTTGTGCCCGATCCCGCCAAGTCGTTCGAGCAAGGCTGCATCGAGCTGGTCGGCTCCTGGAAAGACCTCGGCCGTTGGAAACGTCATATCTACAAAGGCGTCGCCGAAACGATGGAGCGCAAACTCGGCCTCGAAGAAGGCACGCTCATCGAAAAGCCTTGGAAAGAACTTACCAAAAAACAACGCGACATCTGGCTCTGGGGCACCGGCCACGAACACATCACCTACACCTGGCGCGCTGGCAAGGCAGCTCAAAAATACGGCGGCACGTTCGACGGCCTGATCCCCGAGCTGCTCGAAAAATACAACACCAGCAAGAGCGTGGTGCAAATTCGCCAGCTCGAACAGTACATGAGCGTCATCCGCTGCCCCGATTGTGCGGGCCAGCGGCTGAATCCGCAGGCTTGCGCCGTCACGGTCAAAACAACCAGCCCGCGTTTCGCCGACAAACCTGCTCGTTCGCTGCCGGAAGTTTGCAATCTAGCAATTTCGGACACCGTCGAATTTTTCAGCGATATTCTTCTCGAAGGCAATGAAAAAACCATCGCCGAGCAAGTGCTCAAAGAAATCCGTGGACGACTCGGCTTCCTGCTCAACGTAGGCCTCGATTACCTATCGCTCGATCGCACGGCCCCGACACTCTCCGGCGGTGAATCGCAACGCATCCGCCTTGCCGGCCAAGTCGGCTGCGGCCTCGTTGGCGTGCTCTATATCCTCGACGAACCCTCGATCGGCCTCCACCCGCGCGACAATCAGCGCCTGCTCGATACGCTCGCCGAGCTGCGCGACCTGGGCAACACGGTCGTCGTCGTCGAACACGACGAAGACACCATGCGGGCCGCCGATCACCTGATCGACTTCGGCCCCGGTCCTGGCGTACGCGGCGGTGAGGTAGTCGCTCGCGGTACGGCGGATCAGATCGCGAAAGAGACTCGCAGCGCGACCGGTGCATTCCTCAGCGGCAAGCGCAAGATTGAGGTGCCACTGCAGCGACGCCTACAACTCATCAATGACAAATGGCAGCGAGCCGGGGCGTCCTCGCCCCCGAATAAAAACGCCCACCTCGGGGCCGAGGACGGCCCGGCTCACAAATCCGAAATTGCCAAGCTTCGCGTCGTCGGCGCTCGCCACAACAACCTGAAGAACATCGATGTCGAAATCCCGCTGGGTACGTTCGTCTGCGTCACCGGTGCTAGCGGCTCGGGTAAAAGCTCGCTCGTCAACGATATCCTGGCCGAATCGCTGCTCCGCGATCTTATGGGCGGCAAAGGCATGCCGGGCGATCACGACCAGATCGAGGGCGTCGACCAACTCGACAAATTGATCGTCATCGACCAGTCGCCGATCGGCCGCACGCCACGCTCGAATCCCGGCACGTACATCAAACTGTTCGACGACATCCGCACGCTCTACACGCAGCTCCCCGAATCGAAGCGTCGCGGCTATAAACCGGGCCGGTTCAGCTTCAACGTGCAAGGCGGCCGCTGCGAAGCGTGTGAAGGCAACGGCTCGAACCGGCTTGAAATGGATTTCCTGGCCGACGTTTGGGTCACGTGCCCCGTCTGCAACGGCCATCGTTTCAATCGCGAAACGCTGCAGGTGATGTACAAGGAGAAAAACATTGCCCAAGTCCTTGAGATGGACGTCCAAGAGGCGATGGCCCACTTCGAGAACATCCCCTCGATCCATCACAAGCTCAGTACGCTCCATGCGGTGGGGCTCGACTACATCAAGATCGGCCAACCATCGCCCACACTCTCTGGCGGTGAAGCCCAACGCATCAAGCTGGCCCGCGAACTGGTAAAAAAGTCGACCGGCCGCACGATGTACCTGCTCGATGAACCGACGACTGGTCTTCATTTCGCCGACATTGAGTTATTGCTCAAAGTGCTGCACGAATTCGTAAATGCCGGAAATACCGTGCTGGTCGTCGAGCACAACTTAGACGTCGCGAAAACCGCCGACTGGATCATCGACATCGGCCCCGATGGCGGAGCAGGGGGTGGCCGCGTAGTTGCCTGTGGCACACCCGAAGAAGTTGCTCGAAATCCAGAATCACACACCGGCTTGGTTCTCGCGCCGCTCCTCGGCATCAAGCCGAACGGCAAAGCCTGGACTCGGCCGACCGCCGCCAAGAAAAACGGAAAACGTAGCGAAGCCACACACATTACGGTTCGCGGCGCTCGCCAACACAACCTGCGCAGCGTCGACGTTAAAATCCCGCGCGACGAAATGACCGTCTTCTGCGGTCCCAGCGGCAGCGGCAAAACCTCGCTCGCCATGGACACGATCTACGCTGAAGGCCAGCGTCGCTACGTCGAAAGCCTCAGCTCGTACGCCCGCCAATTCGTCGGGCAAATGCAGAAACCGCAGCTCGACCACATCGACGGTCTGTCGCCGGCGATCGCGATCGAACAGCGCAACGCCGGCCACACGCCGCGCTCGACCGTCGGCACCGTCACCGAAATCTACGACTATTTCCGCATCCTTTTCGCTCGCCTCGGCCAACCGTATTGCCCCGAATGCGATATCCCCATCGGCACGCAAACGAGCGACCAGATTGTCGACAAGCTGCTTGAAGAACCGACCGGCACGAAGCTCTACATCATGGCCCCGGTCGAGGTGGCGGTAGGCGAGCAGTACGAATCGCTCTGGGATTCACTCCGCGGCGGCGGCTACATTCGCGTGCGCATCGACGGCGAAACACATTCGCTCGAGCAAACACCCACGATCGACCGTCGACGCAAGCACGGTGTCGAAGTCATCGTCGATCGCATCACGGTGCGTCCCGATGCTCGTTCGCGCATTGCTGGCAGCGTGGAAAACGCGCTTGCCCTTGGCAAAGGTGTGGTCCACGTCGTCCAACCCGATGACGACGTCCCCGAACCACGTTGGCCCGTCCGCATCCACAGCCAGCATCTGGCCTGCGAAAAATGCGGCCGCAGCTTCGACACGCTCAACCCACACAACTTCTCGTTCAACAGCTCGCTCGGCTGGTGCCCGGCGTGCGAAGGCCTCGGCACGCAGATCGGCGCCAATCCGGCGGCGCTCCTTCGTGATGCAAACCTCACGCTCGAAAAAGGCGCGCTGCTCGTTTGGCCCGACGTGAATCTACCCGTTTCGCAGCTCATGCTCACGGCTCTTTCCGCGCACACAGGCGTTCCGATCAATGTGCCGTACAACGATCTGTCGCCGCGCCAACGGCGCACCATTCTGTTTGGCACCGAAGATGAATGGATCAGCGTTTATAAAACGAAGCGAGCCGGGGCGTCCTCGCCCCCGGCAAAAAACGCTGCCCACGGGGCCGAGGACGACCCGGCTCGCGGAAATGAACAACCCCTCTTCAAATTCCAATACAAAGGCTTGTACCCGGCCCTTGAGGAAGCCTCAAGGCTCTCGCCGCGTCTTCGTGGTCTATTGGAACAATTCGTCGGAGAAATCGACTGCAGCGAATGCGGCGGCAGTCGTTTGCGCGACGCCGCGGCCGCCGTCCGCTTCCGCGATCGCACGCTCGATCAGATCGGCCGCACGTCGCTCGGCGAGCTCATCGAGCAGGTTCGCAAATGGAAACTTGCCGCCAACGAAAAGAAAGTCGCTGGCGAACTGATCCGCGAAATCGAAAACCGGCTAACGTTCCTTGTAGACGTCGGCCTCGATTATCTCACACTCGGCCGCGCCGCTCCCACGCTTTCCGGAGGCGAAGCCCAGCGCATTCGTCTCGCCAGCCAAGTGGGCAGCGGCCTGTGCGGCGTGCTGTATGTGCTCGACGAACCGACGATCGGCCTCCACCCGCGCGATAACAATCGCCTTATCGACGCTCTAAAAAAACTGCGCGACCTTGGCAATACGCTCCTCGTCGTGGAGCACGACCGCGAAGTCATCGCCGGCTCCGACGGCCTGTTCGATTTTGGGCCCGGCTCAGGCCGGCTCGGTGGGCAAATCCTGGCCTCCGGCTCGCCCGAAAAAGTCGCCAAAACGCGCGGCAGCGTTACCGGTCCGTACATCAGCGGCAAGAAATCGATTGGCATTCCTAAAAATCGCCGCTCGCCGCTCGGCTTCATCGAAGTCGTCGGCGCTCGCCACAACAATCTGAAAAACATCGACGTTAAAATTCCCCTCGGCGTGTTCACAGCGTTCACGGGCGTCAGCGGCAGCGGCAAAAGCTCACTCGTTGAAGACATCCTCTACAACCAACTCGCCAAAACGCTGCACCGCGCAAGCACCGTGCCCGGCGCACACGAAACCATTCGCGGCATCGAGCTGATCAACAAAGTCATCCGCGTCGATCAGCAGCCGCTCGGCAACACCCCGACATCGAACCCGGCCACCTACACCGGAGTGTTCGACTTGATTCGCACACTGTTCTCGCAACTCCCCGAGGCCAAGCTACGCGGCTACACGGCCCGCCGGTTCAGCTTCAACGTCGCCGGCGGTCGCTGCGAAACGTGCGAAGGGAACGGGCAGATTTGCATCCAGATGCATTTCCTGCCCGACGTATGGGTCGAATGCGAAACGTGCAAAGGCCTGCGTTACAACTCCGACGTGCTCGAAATCCGCTTCCACGGCAAATCGATCGCCGATGTGCTCAATATGTCGTGCGGTGAAGCGGTGAACCTGTTCAGCAACATCCCTAAGATTCGTCGCATCTTGCAAACACTCTGCGACGTCGGCCTCGACTATCTCACGCTCGGCCAAAGCGCTCCGACACTCTCCGGTGGTGAAGCGCAACGCGTCAAACTTGCTGCCGAGCTTGCTCGCCCCGATACAGGTCAGACCCTCTACCTCCTCGACGAACCCACCACCGGCCTCCACTTCGACGACCTCGCCAAGCTGCTCGACGTTCTCAACCGCCTCGTCGACCACGGCAATTCGGTCGTCGTCATTGAGCACAACCTCGATGTCATCAAAACCGCCGACTGGATTATCGACATCGGCCCCGAAGCCGGCGCCGAAGGCGGCACGGTCGTGGCCTGTGGCACACCAGAACAACTTGTCGAAAGCCAAGCGAGCCGGGGGGGCCTCGTCCCCGAGACCAGCAACGCCAAGACACGGGGGCGAGGACGCCCCGCCTCGCGCGCTTCTAAATCAAAATCCGAAATCTCTCCCTCCCACACCGCCGTCGCGCTCGCTCCCGTCCTCGCCGCCGGTCCTTACGTCGAGCGCAAAAAGCACAACATCGAAGCAGCCGATGTGTCGCTTCCCGATGATCTCGATATTGAAGAAGTCGGCCGCGACACTCGCATGCCATGGGAAGTCGACGGTCGACAGTGGCATACCAGAGATCGCGTGGCTCGGGATGGCCGCGATACGAAATGGGACGGACGCATTCTCGATCAGATCGAGCGCCGCATCCAAAAAGCAGGAGGGTTCTCCGAAACTAATTGGAACAATCGATCGATCGTCGAGATCACGGCCGCCAAGAAGTCCGACGGCTGGTTCTTCCACGCCATCACCGGCGAGCGCTGGCTCATCAAACTTAAATTTCGTACCGCCAAGAAAACGTTCGACAGTGGCAAACTCGTCGTCGACCTCAATCTAAAGCCACTCAACGACATCGACGAAATCGAGGCCTACGGCCGCGGTCCGCGCGTGAAGTGCAAAAATCTTCGTGGCCCATGGCAGGAAGTGCAGATCGACGCCCACTCCTGGCAGGAAATCGATACTCCGGCGTTCTGGGCCTTCCTTGAACGCGCCATCGCAGGCTTCCACAAATTTACCGAACGCGTCGGCGCGAAACCCGAAGACGTCATGCCCTGGAAAGTGCTTGGCCAGAAATGGCATCTCTCGAAAAAAGGGTTCCCGCCGGGAAAGAAAACCGCATGGAAGCCCGAGGTGCTCGAAGAGTTGTTGGAAATGCTCTCCGAGACCGTGCCTGACGGCCAGTTCTTGTGGAACAACCAGAACGTTGTCTACCTGATGGTTCCCGGCATCCGCAAGCCGTGGGCAACCGTCTACACGAAGCGACTGACTGGCATCGATCTGGTGCTGAATGGCCCTAAAGGCGCGTTTCAACTTGGCGGCGTCGCCGAACTGGGAGCCGAGCGATCGCTCGCAACCGATGGTGAAGATCACGACCAGGTGAAGCTGCGTTTCACCACCAGCGACGAGCTCCACAGCGAAAACGTCGCGGCGTTCTTTGAAGCCCATTTGCAATCACTAACCTCCCAACGTTCGCTTGCGGTCTAGATCCCCATTATGTCTGAAGCCATCAACACCCTTCTGGCCCCGCGATTCCTCTTTCGCTTCGCCGTACCGGTCCGCCGTCGCACGCCGCTTTGGAAAGCGGCCGGCATCGAACTCGACGAGTCGTACCGACTAATAAACCTGGCCGAACTCGATAACAACACGCTCGATCGTGAAAACGCGTTCGCCGACGTCCGCATGGCCTGGGGCATCGAAGGCCTACTGATCAACGTGAAAGTCGAAGGCAAACAGCAGCCCATTTGGTGCCGCGACGGTCGGCTCGAAGACAGCGACGGCCTACAGGTGTGGGTCGACACCCGCGCGACGCTGAACATCCATCGCGCCAGCCGGTTCTGCCACCGCTATGTTTTTCTCCCGGCCGGCGGTGGAGGCGACAACACCAAACCCATCGCCGACCAACTGCTGATCAACCGCGCTCGCGAAAACGCGGCCCCTATCCGCCCCCGTCAACTGCAGGTGGCCACAAAAATCACCAACGGCGGGTACTGGCTTGCCGCTTTCATGCCGGCCGACGCACTAGGCGGCTATGACCCACACCAACATCGCCAACTCGGCTTCACCTACGCCGTTTACGATCGCGAACTAGGCCTGCAAACCTTCGCCACCGGCCCCGCATTTCCGTACCCAGAAGATCCCACCTGCTGGGCCGCCCTCGATCTTATCGACAGCTAAACCGCAAGCGATCAAGAACCCTCCTGGCAGCACCTTCGTCGCTTGCGGTTTAGCTCCGCCGCTTATGAAACGGCCAATTATCATACGCTACCACAAACGGCCACGCCTGCTTTGGCATCCCTTCCTTCAATGGATTCGCTTCAACATATCGAATCCGCGGCCAAACCTCCTCCGGTGCATTTAAAAAGACCCGCCATCCCCCCTTTGTCCAAACCGGATGATCCTCCGGCACGAACGCTCGCTGCAACAACCGAGCCCGTGACATTCCCTGAAAGTTCCCAATCATTTGCTCCGCGTGGTCATGATGCTTGCGAATCACAAGATGCACATGGTCCGGCATGATTGCACAGGCGTAGCACGTGTATTTGAACTTCTCCGCAACCTCGGCAAATGATTCTCCAATCGCGTTGCACTGATGCTCGTCAAAACGAATCACCGGAAACGAAAGAAGATCCTCTGCTTCCGCATAAACGCACGCATTTCGCTGCGTCGCGGCTGCACTTTCTTGCGCCCATAGTGCACTGTACCAAGCTCCGCCAATTCGGGTGTGTAAACCGAGCGCGAACCACTCCCGCGCGGATCGTTTCCCAACCAGGTTCCGTAATTCGTCCAGATCAGATGGTACGCAATGACGGTCATCGGCAAGCCCCTTCGTCTATTCGCTTGCGGTTTAGCTAAACCACAAGCGATCACCGACCATGAAAGTAACTATTAAACTTATCTCCCCACGCGCCCGTGTATATACACATCGCCATCGAGTTCCTCGATCGTAATATCAGCCAACTTCAGCGCTGCTGACATCCGCTCGATGCCCGCACCGCCCACCGGTCCCGGCGCTCCCGTCCCGCCGGCTAGCTTCGGCGCGATGAAAACGTGGACTTCGTCCACGAGCCGCCTATCGAACATTGTGCCCAGCAACTGGCTGCCCCCTTCGACCAACACGTTTGTCATGCCGCGCCGCCCCATTTCGTCTAATAGCGCGACAAGCCGCTCTTCGTGCTTGTCTCCGGCACATTGGTACACTTCGACTCCCGCTGCCGCCAACCGCTTGCACGCGTCTGGCGATGCATCGCTTCCGGCTGCCACCAAAACCGGCACATCGGTCGCCGTCTGCACCAGCCGGCTTTCCAGTGAAATCAAGGCGGACGAATCCACCACCACCCGCGTCGCCATTCGCTTCACATCCGCCAGATTCGCCGGTCGAGCGGTCAACAGTGGGTTGTCGATACACGCCGTTCGACTCCCGACAACCACGGCATCGACGCGCCCACGCAACTGATGCACAATCGCCCGCGACGCCTCGCTGGAAATCCACTGACTATCGCCCGTCCGCGTGGCAAGCTTGCCATCGAGCGTCATTGCCCATTTAGCGATCACCCACGGTTTTCCCGTGGCAATTCGCTTGCGGTACGGCGCGAGCAGCCAAGCCGCGTCGGCGCCATTCGTGCCAACTTCACACTCGATCCCGGCCGCTTCAAGCTCGGCGATGCCACACCCGCTGACTTCCGGAAAAGGATCCTGCAACGCAGCAACCACTCGACGCACTCCCGCGCGAATTAGCGCCTGCGTACATGGCGGCGTTTTCCCCTGGTGGCAGCAAGGCTCTAGCGAAACGTACGCAGCCGCACCCGCCGCCCGCTCGCCTGCCATTGCTAAAGCATTGATTTCGGCATGTGGACCGCCAAATCGCTCATGCCAACCTTCGCCCACAATTTCGCCATCGCGCACAATCGCGCAGCCGACCATGGGATTCGGCTCGACCGCTCCCTGGCCGCGCAAGGCGAGCGCAAGGGCATGAGACATGAAACGAGCGTCGGCGTTGTCGCGGCGTGTCAAGTTATGGGGCTGGGGGTTAGGGACTGGGGGCTGGAGTTCGAAGCTCGATGAGAAAAATGCAACGAACCGGACGCTGCGGCCGTGCCGCCATACATGCTGAATAATCGTCCCACATTACTGGCTTCCCCGGTCCCTAGCCCCCAGACCCCAGTTCCTAAGAGGGCGTCCAAAGGGCCGATTTGCCGCCGGTCGGCCGATCGCTCTCTGGTGTCCAGATTTTACCCGCCGTCGGTTCAGCAGAATCCTCTGCTGCGGCTACCATGGCGGGCGCGTGCGAATGAGCCCGTCCTATTTGCTCGTCGCCGATCACGCCCGTTTCGTAGAGCAATTGATAGAGCGCAGCGGCCACCTCCGGATCGTTGCCGTGCTCGTGCTGAATACGAGTCAACATATCCCTGGCTTCATCGGCGTGACCGGCCGTGATGTGCAGTTCCAACTCCGCCAAGTCCCAAATTGCCGTGGATTGGCCACTCACCTTGCTTTGCTCCCGCGCCGCATTGATCAGCACCTGGGCTTTATCCGGATCACGCTCGGCCGCAATCATTCGCTGGTACGCATCCGTCGGCGGAATACGATCGGCCAGCGACGGTCGAGCAACCGCCTCGCGCGCCAGCCGCAGCGTTGCCGCGTGGGCGCCCACCAGTATCGAACGCCGATAAAGCAACACGATGTCGTCGTCCGACACATCTTCGATCTTCAGCCGCGACACTCGCACCAGCGGCAATCCGCTGATCGATTGCCCACTCGGCACAATCACTTCTGGCTCCGGCAGCTTGAGCTCGCGTCGCAACTCCACAATCGACTCGGCGTCACGATCGGAATTGCCGCCTTGCTCTAAAATGAGCAGGTTCGCCAGCAGCGGAATGCGCAATTCAGGATCACTGGCTGCCTCCACGGCCGTCTTACCTTGCAGCGCCGGCTGGGGCAACTTCGGCCAACGATCGACGATTGCCGCGCGGCGCTCTTCCTCGATAAGCTGTCGGCGCGTTTCCGGCGGCGTGTCCTTCGGCGGGTGCCAACGCCAATTGATCGCTTGATCCGTCGGCGAGACCGACCCAACAATTTTTTCTTCCAATACGCCGCCCAGCGTGTCGCCGGCAATTTCTTTCAGCACGGCCATCGACGAATCGAAGGCCGGACCTTTGTCGATCGAGGCCTCTAGTATTTCCGGTCGGTCGGTCTGTCGGCCATAGACGGCCAGAATGCCCGAAAGCCGCGGCACCGCATCGCGCGCGATCCCCACGCCCGTTGCCGGCATCGGTCGATCGAGCAGCACAAACGTATTCCGCGGCCTCGGCTGATCGCTGCCGGCAAACGCCCGCGGATCCATCTCGATCGGTTGCACCCTTTTATCCGACGACAACTTTGCCACCAGCCCATCGAGATCCTTGATCGCGAAAAGCTGAATCGTGGCATCGAGCCGTTGCTCTTTAAGATCGGCATCGAGCATCTGAGCAATCGCTTCGGCTTCAACAGCATCGTCGAGCGGCACATCGAGCTGAGCGAACGCGTGCAAGCCCGCCACCAATGCCCGATCGTCCGCCAACCAACCGCCCAGCAACGCGCGGTTGAAAAGTAGGGCAGGGTCAGCCCCGTATTTATGGCCAAGCTGATCGATGATCTCGACCGCCTCGCGCCATTTGCCATTGTCGGCCAGCCGTGTTGCTTTTTCCGCTTCCGCCTTCCAAGGAACATTGTCCGGCCAAGGGCGGAAACGCAACTGGTCGCGCAAAATAACCGGAAGCCCCGAGTAGTGGTTGAGCGCCGCCAGCACCTCGCGCGAGCGCAAGTCGTCCTTCGGCGCAAGAGCCGCGTGCAACCACAAGTGAGCTTGCGCACCAAGAATATGCCCGGCCTCCAGCAAGGCGCCGCCCACAGCGCCAAGCGCCTCGAACACACGCAACGGCATCTCCCGTTCGACGAGCGAGAGCGCTCGCTGCAGCGAATCGACGGCTTCGCGAGGCTTGTCATCTTCCGCGAGCAAAATCGCCTCGCACGCGTGCGCCGTCGCGCTATCGCGATTCTTGGCGACAAATTCCTTCACCGTCGCGCGAGCCGCCTCTAGATCGCCCAGCGACATCTCGAGCGTCGCCTTCAGGTCGAGAAGCGATGCCCGCCCTGGATGCGACGTGAGAGTCTGCTCCACGTGCCGCAGCGCCGCACGAGGCTGCTCGCCTTCGATCATGCGGTGAATTTTTTCGATCTCGCCGACAAGATCGG
>CAZGMU010000028.1:17723-21141 GCA_964526975.1 uncultured Planctomycetaceae bacterium | reverse complement strand
TTGTAGCTGTTGACGGTTTGGCCGAGGAGCGTGATCTCGCGGCAGCCTTCGCTGGCGAGTTGACGCGACTCGGCCAGGATGTGTTGAGGCGAACGGCTTTGCTCGGGGCCGCGGACGCTCGGCACGATGCAGTACGTGCAGAACTTGTCGCAGCCGATCATGATGCGGACGTAAGCCTGGTAGGGCGTGGGGCGCATCGTGGGATCGCGGAGAGGGTCGAAGCTTTCGTGGCTGCGTTCGATCTGTTCGCGCGAGCCATCTTTGCGGCCGAGACTGACTTCCAATCGCTGGGTGCGACTCGCGCCCTCGGCACGAATTTCGCGAACGAGATCGGGAACCTGATGGAGTTGACCGGGGCCGACGATCAGATCGACGTACGGCGCACGTTTGAAGATGCCGCCCTGGTGGTTCTGGGCCATGCAGCCGAGGACGCCGATCACTTTGTTGGGGTGTTCTCGCTTGGCATTTTTGAGGCGGCCGAGTGCGCTGTAGATCTTCTCTTCTGCATGTTGGCGAACGCTGCAGGTGTTGAACAGGATCGTGTCGGCGTCTTGTGGGCTGGCTGTGAGCTCGTAGCCATCTTTGCGCAGGCTGGCGACGACGAGCTCGCTGTCGAGTTCGTTCATCTGGCAGCCGACGGTTTCGATGTAGAGCTTCATGGGAGGATAGAGTGGGAGAGGGGGAGAGGGGGAGGAAGTAAGGCAACCCGTTGCCTGCAAACCTCCCCCTCTCCCTATCTCCCCGTCTTGATTAAGCAGCTTTGCGGTTACTATTCGGTTCGCGTTTGTTTTCCCGGTGCAGGGCGTCGAGTTGGCGTTGGACATCGGCGACGACATCGTCTTCGCGTCGTTTCATCAGGCGGACGAGCGTGATGACTGCCACGTAAGCGGCGACGAGCAGCAGGAACATATCCGTGCGAGACAACCAGGCCATGGGCGATCCTTTTGTCGAATGGCTGCCGCGAGGCCGTGCGATCCATGATACCGCGCGACCGGGCAGGACGTTAGCCAAAAATCGCTGCATTACCGCGTCACTGGTGGCGCCGGTAATGAGAGCGTGTTTGATGTCGATGTATTGGATGCCGTCCGCACGTCGCCCATCTTGCGGAGAGCGGCCAGCGTTTGTTGGAACTCGGGGCAGGAGTGGAGTGCGGCGAACTGTGAGTTATGGGCGACGTCTTCGTATTTCTGCAGCGCCTGTTGGGTTGCCTGTGGGCTGGGCACCTGGTTGGGCATGTAGACTTCTGGCGGAAGGGCCAGGTATTGCTTCCAACTGTCGTCGACCCTGGCGGCCAGTTGGCGCGAAGAGGTGTCGAGCTGTTGGCGTGTGGCTTCGATGTCGCCGCTGGGGCGAGTGCCGGCGGCGACCCATCCGCCCGCGCCGGCCGTGGCTGCGGCCACTTGCATGGTCGGCGCGACGACGGGGGCCACTGCCGAATAAGCGTTCACCGTTTGCAGGAGCGTCAGTGCCGAGGCGGGGAAAGTGCCCGGCGGCTGGTAGTAGGTTGCTTCGGCGGTGGGATCGTGTGAGAGCGCCGAGCCATCGATCGAAGCGCCGATGAACGCGCCGCGGGCGAGTGAGTACGACAAGATTTCCGCGCTGAGGGTGATATCGGTGCCGGCGGCCGCGTGCCTGCCGTAGGGGCCTGCGGCGGCCGAGGCATCGACGCCGACCTTGAGCGTGCCTTGCAGCACGTTGTTCACGCTTTGCGGCGAACGGAACACGAGGATCAGGTCGGTTGCCTGAACGCCGATCTGGTATCCGAAGCTGCCGCCGGTGATCTGGATGAATCGTGGAGCAGCCCATTGGCCGTTGGGAGCGCGAGTGAGGAGTATGCCGCGACCATGCTGGACGCCGAAGACGAATGCGCCGCGGAATGTGTTGGGAATGATCGCGATGCCGGCGGCAGTGGCCAGAATGTCACGAGGGATCTGACTGTCTGGCGTGGCCATCGCTGCGTTGAAGGCGTTTATTGCTTCGACAACCGTGGCGTCAGATGGGTTCTGCGCGACGGCGTATTGAGCACGTGCCGTAGTTGCCAACGCGAAGGTGCAGAAAATCGCAGCTAGGGCGGCGGTTTGGAGATTGGCGGGGCATTTCATATAGGCCTCTCGTTATCGCTGCGGGTCCGCATTCTGGCGAATGCGGCTACGGTATTGAGGGTTACTGGCGTGGTTTGAGAAGTTTATCGAGCGCTTTGTTCAGTTCGTTGCCTACCGCCTGACCGGCGCTCTTTTGCAAAAGTTGCGTCGTGATGCCAGCGATGGCGCGTTGGTCCATTTGCGGTTTGGTGAGCGTTCCTTTGACCGGGATTTGTATTGATTGGCCTTTGAGGCCGGCGAGCAACGGTTCTTTCACCCAGGCATCTTGGATGGGAATGTCGATGGTGAGATCGACGGTTTCGTCGAAGCCGACGGAGCCTTGCGAGCGCAGCACGATGTCGCCGACTTGGAATTCCATCTGCTGGTGATAGACGCGGCCATTGGCGACCTGGAAGTTTACTTGTTGGTCGCGGATCGAGACGAGCGTCACCTGGCGGTTCGATGGCTCGCGGCGTTTGATGAGCCCTTCCACCTGCTGCGCGAGGCTAGCCCATTGGGCAGTCATCGGGCCAGGAGTAACGCGAACTGAGTGAACCGTGAGTTGGCCTTTGGAGTCGGTGCGGCGCGCTTCGCCGAGCGGCACTCGAGTGCCATCGAGCTGCAACGAGAACAGGCCTTCGCTTTGGGTAGCGCCGGCAAGCACCGGAGCGACGAATTTCAGCATCGCCTCGCTGACTTCGGGCGAGATGCGAACGTTCGTCAGCAGCGGACCTGGTGGGAGCGTCAGCTCCGCAGGTTCGGGGTCGAAGCGAATGTTTGGTGCGGCGGTGAGCTGGCCTTCGCCAACGGTCAGGTTGATCGGCTCGATGCGGAGCGAGCCATCGCTCAGGTTGGCCGCGAGTCGCCCCGCGCCGACGGGAAGTCCGTAGAGGTTCGCACCGCTCCAAGGAAACTCGAACTGAGCACGAACGCGGCGCGACCAGGAGAGCGGGGAGCCGGGAGCAGGGAGCGTGGAGCCCGGCGAATACGCGACGGCTTTTGCGCTGAGGGTGTTGGGGGCGCTGAGTTGGCCGGCGAGGAGAAAGCGGGCTTGTTCGCGGCCGGTGAGTTGGATGCCGGCGCCGACGTACGGGCGCAGTAGCGGCGTGACTTGGGCCAGGTCGTAGTTCAGCGTGCCTTTCACATCGCATTCGGCGACGGTTGAGAGTTGCTGAATTTGACCGGCGATGTTGGCTTGGATCGTGTTCGATTGGATTTGGAATTGGTCGAAGGTGAGGCGATCGGCGGTGGCGTCGTAGTTGGTCGTGCCTTGGAGGGTGACGCGGGGATCTTGCCAGATGGTTTGAGAGGCAGGGGGGCCGCCTCGGTTGGCGGGC
>CAZGMU010000028.1:14885-17711 GCA_964526975.1 uncultured Planctomycetaceae bacterium | reverse complement strand
GAACGAAGTAAGAACCAAATTCTGGCCGACGGCGCTGACTTCGCCGGTGATGTGGCCGGCTTGTTGGACGAAGCGGATGTTGCCGGTGAACTCGCCGCTGGGTTGGTAGGTTGGCGGCTGCGTGGCCGAGCGGCGCCAGGCGGCCAGGCGGGCGACGTCGGTGCGAAACGCGGCGACGCCGGAGAGATTGTTTGCGCCAGCTTGGCCGCCGTAATGGAAGCCCTTCGCGGCGATAGCGACAGTGCTGGAAATGAGTTGGGCTGAGTTCGCGGCCAGTTCACCGGTCGCGCCGTTCCAGCGGGCATCGCCGACGAATTCGACGCGCGACTCGTTGATGTTCCAATCGGGATTGGCGGCTGCGAGGTTGGTGATGACGAGTTTTGTGTTCGTGGCCTCGAAGGCATTGCCTGCCACGCGGAGATCGGCCGTGAAGTCGCTCGCGCCGTCGATGTTCCAATTGCCGGGAGCGAACCAAGGTCGCACACGAGTCAACCAACGAGCGATGCTGCCGGTCGAGCGAACGCCGATCGGAAAGATCGCCGTGCTGGTGTTGGCAAGGTCCACGGGGCTCGCGAGCTTGGCGTCGAGCAGATCGCCTTGGCCGTTCACTTGCAACTGGGCCGCTTCCAAGCGAGTCGGGCGGTGCGTAGCAGGATTGATCGCTCCACCGGCTTCGGCACGGAGCGAAAGTTGCGGTTCGGCCCAAACCGCGCCGCTTCCCATTGCAACGCGTAGCTGCGAAAGATCGGTGGAAGCCTTGGCGCTGAACTTATCGGCAACGGGCTGTTGCCAGGTGACTTGAGCGGTTCCCGTGCCGGCGAGTTGCACGCCGCTCAGGTCGACGAACTGGCTTAGTTGCTCGGAGAGGGTGTTTAGATCGAAGTTTGCATTGATGGCCAATTGCTGGGCCGTGCCATTGGCTTCGATGTGGAGGAACTTCGAGTCGCATTGCAGAGTGTCGAGCACGAGGCCATTGCTGGTGCTACGAATAGCGAAGTTTGCGTTGACCGGTTGATCCCAACTGAGTTGTTTGCCAGCCTTCGTTGCTGCGATTTGCGCTGTACGAAGCGAGCCGTTGATCGTTTCGCCGTCGGTGGTGGGTTTCATGCTACCGGCGAACTCGAAGTTGCCGGAGGTGATTGTGGTGTCGCCGTGAATGCTGAGTGCGTGGGGCAGCATCGCGGCCAGCTTGGCGCCGTCGACTTGCCCGCGCATTTCGAGATCGTGGCGGCCTGACGTGGGGTTCGAGTCGAGTCGGCCACGAACAGCGAACTGGCAGATTTCGCTGCGCAGTTGCAGGCTCTCAATCGCGAGCCCGGATGGTTGAGACGTGATTTGCCACGGCAGCTCGATGCGGGCGAGACGAATGCGGTCGCCTTTTAGCTCGGGCGCGCTGGCGTCCAGATGATCGATCGCCAAGGAGCCAGTGGTCGAGAGGCCCGAAACTTCGTTCGTAACCGATTGAGTCCAAGCGGCAGTGGCCTGACCAGAGAGTGTACCGCTGAGCTGGCTGTCTGGCGCGTAGCGGCGGAGAAGGGGCTCGACGAGCGCCAGCGCGATTCGGTCGGCCTGAAACGTGAGTTGCTGTTGGGAGTTGTCGCCCGACTTTACGCCGAGAGCAAAGCGGCCTGCCGGAAGGGGCGCGGCGCCACGGTCCGAGACCGTGATATCGCCCGCGAGCGAGCCGAGGCCGGCGGCGTTATTTGCATCGTATTGTGCGTTGACGTTTTGCAGTCGCCATTGGCGACCGGTGGCAAGGTCGTCGGCGATGATGGTCGCGTCGACGAGATTGAATGCGAATGCGATCGGTTTGCTTGCGGAAGGCGTGGTTGTCGGAGTTTGTTCGGCGCTTGCGGGGATCAGCTTCTTGAGAACGTCTTCCAGGTTGCTGCCGTCTGGCCGGAGCTTGATATGGATGATTGGTCGAACGACTTCGATCGTGCCCAGGTCGCTGGTGTTCAGCATAAGACCGAGTGGCGTGCGACCGATGCGGATCGATTCGGCGGCCAAGAGCGCGTCGCCACCGCTGTCCTTCACTTCGATTGCCGAGAGAGACGGATTGCCAAACCAATTGAGCGAAGCATCACCGATCGTGACATTTACCGAATCTCGCGGCAGCGCCGAGGAGAGCAACCAGTTGCGCAGCGGCGTTTTCGCTACGATGATCGGCAGCACGCCGATTGTGAGCAGCAAGAGTACGAGGCACGTTAGCAGTTTGGCTTTGACTCCGCCGTCGCGCAGCACTCGTGGCACCGCGCGCACCCGTTGAGGAGCGCGCGCAAAGACTCTTCGCTTGCCGAGGGAGCGGCGATGGGCATGTTGGCCAAACATGCGGCGGATGATAGGAAGATTACGCGGACGAGCCTAGAGCGCGAAGCGACCAGCTAGAAGTGCTAGCGTGGCATTTTGTAGCACGGACTTTTGTCCGTAAGTGAGAATGGATACTACGTTACAATGGGCAAAGTGTAAAAACACCGTGAGCGTCCCCACTGGGACAAGCCCGCCGGCTCGCTAGCTGATTAGCTGATTTTAAAGAACGGACGGACTGAAATCCGTTTCACGATGGCTTACAGCTCGAAGTTGAATGTGTGAGACAGGTAGCGAACCAGCCGAGCCCAGAGTGTGCGGGGCGGGGTGCTGATCTTGGCCTTTCCCACCAGGCCGATGCGTAGATCGGGCCCTTTCTCGGTCTCCGGCAGGGGAACCACCGCCTCGTAGATCGGGCTGAGCGGGCGGGCGGCGCCTGTGGCGTCGGCTTTTGACGGCAGGTCGCCACCGTGCAGGCTGGAGAGGTGGGTCGGCGTATCTTTGCGGTTCTGGGTCGAC
>CAZGMU010000028.1:0-14875 GCA_964526975.1 uncultured Planctomycetaceae bacterium | reverse complement strand
CGTGTTCGATCGTGCTGACATACGACCACTCGGCTGTTTGAGTCAGCATCACTTCGACCTTCTGTCCCGGTTGGACGAACTCGATGTCGTTCTGATCGATTGCCAACCGCGCCTCGAAGGAGCGGGGGTCGCCGACCTGGCAGAGCTTGGTTCCCTTTACGAGATGCGCGCCGATGTTTTCCGGATCGAGCGGTGAGCCGTGCCAGGTCGGCAGGTGGGCCGATTCGTCGCCTTGCTTTTCCACCAGCGGGGGAGGAAGCACCGTGCCGTCGCGCGGGGCCGCGAGCTGCAACAAATTGCGATCCCCCTCTCGATTGTTAAGCTGCTCGATCGTGCTGGCGAGCGCTTTCTCGGTCGGCTCGATTTCCGAGCTGGCTTTGCGATCGGTAAGGCTCACAAGGTTGAGGCCCTTGAGCTGGGCTTCGTAAACATTGCGCTGGCCGATGAGCTCGTCGATCTTGATGTCGATGTCGATATTCTTTAGCTGAGCAAGGACTTGCCCTTTGGTGACGTGATCGCCAGGACGGACAAATGTTTTTTCGAGAACGCCGTCAACCTTTACGTAAACCGATTCGGCGCGGCGCGCTGGGTTACTGGGATCGATGCGGGCTTGCACTTCGAGCGGGCAGTACACGTGCGACGGCAATGGCACAAATAGGATGCCGGCGATTGCGGCCGCGATTACTAGCAGCGTGGCGTAGACTCTAAGGCTTTTCACTTTGCCTAACCTCCCGGGCACGCGAAAGAACTTGTACAGGTTCCAAAGGGGTTGAATCACCAGACCATAGAGCGAACCCAAGGCGATCGCCTGGCCGAGCACCTTGAGGCCGTACGGTTCAAATACCCGGTTAAGAAAGTATAGGATCGAAAACGTCACGACCCAACGATAAATGGCCGAGGCCACGGTGTATGTGGCAAACATCCATTGATTGCGCTGCGGCAAAAACGGATCGTCTGGCTCCTCCAGGCCGAGGCACCATTTGCCCAGCTTGCGATTGAGGATCGTGCTGGCCTTCTGGCGCAGGTTGGGGATTTCGAGGATGTCGCTGAGGATGTAATAACCGTCGTACCGCAGCAGCGGATTGGCGTTGAACATGATGGTGCTCACCGAGCTGACGAACATCACGTTGAGACAGATGTAGTTTAGCGGTCCGGGCACCGTGAACCACCAAATGAAGCAACAGATCGAGGCCAACACGAGTTCGACATACATGCCCGCCGCGCCGATCGCGGCCCGATGCCAACGGTTGGGCAGCATCCACGAGTCGGACACGTTGCAATACAGGCAGGGCGTCAGCACGAGCATCATCACGCCGATCTCGTGGCATTCGCCGCCGAAGTGCTTGCAGGACAGGCCGTGGCCGAACTCGTGGAGGATTTTTGTCACACAGAGCGTCAACGCGAGCCAGAGCCAGTTTTGAGCGCGGAAAAAATATTGGAAATCGGGCAGCCGGGAGTGGAACACATCGAACTGCACGATGACGAGCGACAGGGCCGCCAGCGCGAGCGTCAGGCAGCAAACCAGCGCCGGTACGGTGAAGAACCAGCGGACGTATGGGTAGATGAAGTTGAAGAACCGCTCGGGATCGACGCCTTTGAAGCGCATCGACAGGATGTTCGTGGCGGCGGCGAGCATCTCCTGGCGTTTTCTCTCATCGCGGCGTTTAACGAGCTGCTGGCCTTGGCCGGCGGCGTCGGTGATGACGAGCCCGCTACGGTGGAGCATGCCGATGAATTGCTGCAACTCTTCCGTGCGGATGGTCTGCGGTGGAAAATCGCGCTCGAACTTCTGGGCGATTTCATCGAGGCTCGACTGGCCGTCGAGCATTTGCAGAATCGCAAACTCTTCTTCCTCGAACCGATAGTACTGCAGGCCGACGGGGTCTTTGACGACCCAATAATTTCGCCCCTGGTAGCGCTGGCGACGCGCCTTGAGGTCCGGACGCATGCGGATCGGCAGCTTGCGTGAAGAGCTGGATACCAGGCTGTCGGCGAGTGTGGCCATGGAGGATTAGAGGGGGAGAGTGGGAGGAGGGGAGAGGGGGAGGTTTGCAGAGCATCGTGTTGCCGTGCTTCCTCCCCCTCTCCCTGTCTCCCCCTCTCCCATTTTTGTTCTTACGGTGTGCGGGCGGTGGCAGCGGTGGTGGCGCCGCCGGTGCCGAGGTAGACGGTGAGCTCCGCGGGCAGACCGTCGCGGACGATCCAGGTGCCATTTTCTTGAATGTTCGACACTTCCGCACGGACGTTGTAAACGCCGTCGGGGCGGACCAGATTGCTCACCTTTACGATCTTGCCGCGAACGGTTGCCTTGCGATCGCGAGCCAGCTTGACTTCCATCACGACATCGCAACCTTGGATCTCATTGGGGTCGTACTGGCTCTGCTCGACCGCCGCGTCGACATGCATCGTATCGAGCCGCAGCAGCGTAAGAATCGTGTCGCCCGGTTGCACCCATTCTTCTTGCTTGCGTTTGATCTCTTCGACGACGCCGTCGAAAGGGGCCACGATCGCACGCCGATTGATGGCCAGCTCGCTCGCGCTGAACTCGGCCTGCTTGGTCATTGCTTCGTACTGGGCCAGTTCCTTGTCGTGAGCCGCCTTCTCAATCGAGAGTTCGGCGCGATCCCATTCGAGCTTGGCTTCGTTGATCTCGACTTCGGGCACAGACTTCTCAGCCTGCTTGACGGTCTCGATCAGCCGCTCGTATTTCACCTTGGCCACTGCGGCTTGCGCGCGGGCATAGCGGATTTCCACATCGTCCATGAAGCGTTTGTAGGCGCCTTTATAGTCGGCCAGGGCGGCGTTTTTCTTGATTTGCGGCTCGGCATCGTCGATCCTGCCGATGATCTGACCAGCCTTCACTTGCGTGCCTTCCTTCACGGTGAGCTGCACCAGCACGCCTGCTTCCTTTGCCGGCAGTTTGATTTGATCGGCGACGCGCACGAAACCCTTGATCACCGGGTTCCCAGGCTGCGACGCCGGCTGCTGAGCCTGCGCAACGGACGATAACAAGATTACCAGTATGAGCGTGAGAGAAATCGATTTGGTCATCGGGTACATCTCCGTTCATCGGCCGACTCGCAGGTCGACCAACTTTCACTCTTATTTCACCACGGAGGACACAGAGAGCACAGAGGAACATCCACCAAAGTCTTAACCACTAATATTCGCTAATAAGGTTGCTCCCCAATTCTGAATTAGCGATCCTTAGCGAACATTAGCGGTTCACGAATTCGATCTTTTTTCTTCTCTGTGCTTTCTGTGTCCTCCGTGGTTAATTAATGCCTTAGAAAATCCGGAACAAGATCTTAGCGCGGACGAAGTCGACCAGGTCGTGGAACCACACGTAGCCGATCGATCGTTTACCGCAGTGGATCTTGGCGGTCGCGCTGGCCCCGATCTTGGGGTCGGCGACGACTTTGTGTAATTTGTCTTGGTCGAACGACACGTGAACGAGCACCGTGTTGCCCGATTCACCGCGGACCTCGGCGCTCAGTTCTTCGATTTCAACCTCCCCTTGCATCTGCTCGGCGGGGTTCGTGGCCAGGAAGAATGTCACGGGAAGCTTGCTCTTCGATGCTTCGCGGGCTTCGGCGACGTGGCCCATGCGTTTCTCGGGCATCAACACCTCAAGTTCCCACTCTTTCGTCGGATCGGCGATTTCGAGCAGGTTGTCTCCACGATTCACAGGACGCGATCCGAGTCGTTCCTGCACGTTCGACGTCACCACGCGCCCGTCGATCGGGCTGCGGATCGTGAGCATATCCTTCTTGGCGTTGAGCAAAGCGAACTGCTTTTTCTTGCTGTCGATGCTTTCCTTGAGCTGCGTGATTTCGCTAGCCTTTCTGCTCTTTTCTTCGTCCGTGAGCTCATCATTCCGATCAAGGTCGCGCGAAGCCGAGGCCATTTTTGCGATGTCCTCTTTCATGGCGCCGATGACCGCTTCGATTTCCTTATCGAGGTCGGGGCTTTCCTGTACCAGGAGGACATCCCCTTTGTGTACGATATCGTCATGTTCGACGTTCACTTGCTTAACGAGGCCGTCGACCTGGGCATACACATTCTGACGGATTTTTGGCCGCAGCTTGGCTTCGCCTTCGAGCTTGAAATCGGCCTGGTAGAAGGTCAAAAACGCGATTGCGCCAATAATGGCCGACAAAACGGCGAGCGTCTTGGGCAGAGTGCGGCCACGGAACAAACGCGTGCCTTTGCCTAGGAATCGCCACACGGGCAGCAGGAACAGCCCTTCGTGCTGCAAGGAATTCGTCAGGGCCGAGGAGCTATGCGTCCGCACGACCTCGACGCGCTGCAAGAAGCCGTCCGGCGTGCGGCTGTCGACCATCTGCTCGACGATCAACGCGCCGATCACCTTGGCCGGACGATGCTCGCCTTCCTCTTCGGTGAACTTGGCCTCTTTATCTTGCGGCTCGGTCAGCGGGAGAATCGCAATCGCCTTGGTGTGCGATTCGTCGACGTACGCATCGAGCGCGGCCTCGACTTGCGGCGCCAAGTTCGATGTATCGCCCGAGTACCACACGTCTTCACCAGTTTTCACCACAGCGGCCGCTAGTCTGCCGAGCATCACGGTCACGTTCGACCGTTTATCAGGTGTATCTTGGCCACTGACGGCTTCGATGGGGCATTTGCTGCCATGCCGAATGGCGACGCTTACGCGATCGCAGCCGATCAGCCGACGGCCTTCGTTGGCGATCGTGTAGGCGGTTTCGCGAACGTGGAGCTTTTCGTGAGCGATGCGCGTGAATGTTTCGAGTTGCTCCCAGAGCGATTGCTTTTCCGTCAGATGGCGTAGACGCCGTCCTTTGAGAAAGTCACCGGCGAACTCGCATACTTGCAGCAGGAAACGGAGGTAGCCGCGCTGGGTTGTGAGCCGCGCGCCGGAGCGCTGGAAAATTTCGATGACACCTTGTGGCCCCTGGTCGTTCAGCACCGGGGCGAGCACAAGCAGGAAGTCGGTCGGGTTGGCCGTGGCATTTTCGTCACTGTCGGTCGTGTCGCCGGTGCCGGAGTGTGGCGCGACGAGCGCGCCTTCGGAGCTGCGCAAGACCTGATGGAGCAAACGGCCATGCTGTTGTTGGCCGATTTCGTTTTCGATCAGGCCGGTTTGCTGCAAGTTGATTTGATAGGCAAGGTGCAGGCCGCCCCCTTCGGTGACCGTCCAGACTGCTCCGCCCGGCGCAGCCAGGGCGGCGACGACTTTGTTCAGCATCGCGTCGTAGAAGTCGGCGGGCGAAATCTCGCTTCGCGACAACTCGGAGATCTCTTGAACCAGTCCCTGAATCTCGCGCTTGGCGCGTTCGACCTGCTCGGCATCCACCGACGTGGAACCGGATGAGCTGGAGGTCTGGGAGTATTCGGAAGTGCTCAAGGCTGATTATTCGTGGAGGATGCGGCAAAGTTCCGGTTGCACAGGCGACTGGGCACGCTCGCAAGGGCACATTTTCGGCCCTGAAAGCAATACGTACGAGCGAACCCCATCGGCCGAGGCAGGCTTATGAATACCTAACTGTACCGCACAAGACGAGTCCGGATGATAGTCCGCTCTCCGTAAGATGGATAAAACCGCGGTGTTTTTACCATATGGAGAGGACCATCTTTCCGTTTTACCACTACAATTGGACCACTTGGCAGGATTTGGGGGCCAAGCGGCGTGCTGGCAGCCCGAAATGTCGGGACCGCGGCGCGCAATTTGGCTGGACCCGCCCGCCAAAGCGATGCTAGGATTATAGGATTCTGCCAGTTGCAGGGGCGACCGAACAGGCGCGAGCTCGTCGATCCTTGGCTGCCCCATTTCGTTCACCGGACACATTTTTGTATGACAAAACAGAAGGAAGAAGCCCTAGAAGTGGAAGGCACGGTCACTCAGGCCCTGGCCAATACTCGTTTCCGCGTGGAAATCGAAGGTGGACACATCGTTTTGGCCCACGTCGCTGGTCGCATGCGGAAACACTTTATCCGCATCGTTCCTGGAGATCGGGTGCGGGTCGAGTTGTCGCCCTACGATCTGACGAAGGGTCGAATCGTTTACCGAGAACGCTAGTTTTCTGCAACAGCGGTCGTACCAGGGTGGCCTGATCCGCCTGTTCGTTCTGTCGCATAGGCAGCGGCTGCACGGCGGGCCGGCCACAGGGCGTTTCTACCGGCATATTGCCGCGGAGATCCCACGAGCGTGGGCAGAAGTTGTTCTGCTACCAATAAAGTCGCCGATTTGGCGAACACAACTCGGGGATCGTCCGTTATACTGCCGTGCCGTGTGGTTTCCGCGCAGGCGCTCAGTCACTGAAGACGTTTCAGAACTCGTAGCTGAAGTCGCACGAATTCTGCCCAAAGGGGCAATATCCGAATTCTTGCGAATTCAGCCATATCCGAATCAGTTTTGATCACAAATTTGTTTATTTAAGCCATTTGTTGGAGATAGACCGTGAGTTTCGCCGCCCTTTGTCGTCATTCGTGGGTTTCGTTGGTCGTCGCGATCGCGATGTCTGTAGGTTTTGCTCAGCCCCTCTTTGCCCAAGTCGAGGCGCCCGAGCAAGAAGCCCCCGCGGCGCCCGAAGGCCGAGGCCCCGGCGGCGGATTGAAGACGTTAGCCGTGCTCGCCGGAGCGAAATACGAAAGACTCCTTGCTGATATTGCGTTTCTCGGTCCCTATCTTGGCCAGCCAGCCGCTGGGCAGATAGCCGATGCGATCGTCGCCCAGTACACGCTGGGCAAGTCGGCCACGGCGCTCGATAAGACGAAGCCCTGGGGCGTGATCGTGCAGAGCGACGGCGCTCAGTTCTTCTACGTAGCCTGCTTGCCGATCACCAACATGGATGATTTGGTCGAGATCGCGAAGACCTATGGCGCCGAAGTGAAGGATGCGGAGAACGATACCAAGGAATTCTCGATTGCGAACAAGCCGCCGATTTTTGCGAAGGCGCAGGATGGCGTAATGTTTTTCAGTGTCGCGCAGGCGTCACTTGCCAATTTGCCAGCCAATCCGCTGGAGATCCTCGGCGAGATGGTGGGTGAGTATGACTTGGCGGTTTCGCTCGCCGCGAAGAATGTCCCGCCCATGTATCGTCAGTTCGCGATCGGCGCCATACAAGCCGGCATGCAGCAAAACATGATTCAGAAGCCGAACGAATCGGACGAAGAATTCGCCGACCGCCAGCGACTCGCTGAAAGCCAACTTCAGCAGGTGACGCAACTCATCAACGAAGTTGATACCGTAAAAGCCGGCCTTGCGATCGACGCGCCGCAGAAGCGGTCGTTCTTCGATTTTACTTATCAGTTCTTGCCAGGCAGCAAGATGGCCAAGCAAATGGAGGCTTACGCCCAGCCGAATTCGAACTTTGCCGGCTTCTATCAGGCAGATGCCGCCGCCACCGCGATCGTGTCAACGAAGGCCGATCCCGAGTTGATGGCCGATGACCTTGCGCAATTGCAAAACATGATCCATGGCCTGCGCCAGAAAGTGAGCCGGGAGATCGACAAGAAGCATGCCGACGCCGATCCGGCTGATCGCGACACGCTCAAGGCGGCTGTCAACGATGTGTTCGACACTTTGGAAGCCACGGTGAAAGAGGGGCAAATTGGCGGCGGCGCTTCGCTTAACGCCACGCCCGATTCGATGACGTTCGTGGCTGGCGTTCATGTCAAAGAGCCCGCCAAGATCGAAGAGGCTCTCAAGAAGCTCGAAAGCGTTGGCAAGAAGCAGCCGGACTTCCCGGGGATTCATTGGAACGCGGCCAGCCACGCTGGCGTGAATTTCCACACACTGACCGTGCCCGTGCCGGATAAGAAGGGACCTCGCAAAATGTTCGGCGAGAAATTGGATGTCGCGGTCGGCATTGGTCCTGAAGCCGTCTACTTGGCCGTGGGCAAGGATAATGTGGCCGCTGCAACGAAGGCGCTCGATGCTTCGGTCGCCAATCACGACAAGCAAGTGCCGCCGTTCGCAGCGTCGATCTCGTTGGGCCAGGTCATGGCTATCGCCGCCGATACGAAAGAAGATGGCCGCGAAAAGGCCATGTTGCAGGCGATCGCCGAAGAGTTGAATGACTCGGCAAAAGGCCGTGATCACGTTAGCCTGACGGGCTCGATTATTCCAAACGGCTTACGCTACCGTGTTGAGGCGGAAGAGGGCGTGCTGAAGGCCGTGGGCACCGCCGCGAAGATGAAAGCGCAGGCCCGCCGAGCGGCAGCGAACTAGGTTGAGGGCGGCTAGAGCTTCTAGTGGTCTGTTAGCCCTGATTGGATGGTAGCTGAATTCGCAAGAATTCGGTCCTGACCATATGGGCCGGACTCTTGCGAGTCCAGCTACACCCATCCATTCACCACTGACAGACCATTAGACGACATTTGCTGACCGCTTACAGGGTCAGGCAGGTGGCGGATATTAAATCCCGCCGGGATTGGTGCAATAGCCTCGATTCATACTATCGCGGCTACTTATTCATCAGGATCGTTACGCCCGCTGCTGCCGCGAGGAGCGAAAGCAGCTTTGGCAGCGCTTCGAAATCAAGGTGCAAGAGGGGCGCCAGCCCGGTCAGCAGGAGCCAGACTCCAAGCAGCATCATGCCGGTGTTCGAGGCTAGTTTCATAGGTAAGCTCCTTCTCGCGGTTAATGAAGGTATCCGGGAATGCCACCCTACGCTTTCGAAAGAGGATCACACAGAGGCGCTAAGGCGCAGAGTAAGAAATTGAACCACCAAGGCACGAAGATCACGAAGAAGAACGAATGAGCAGGTCTTTTTTGCAGCCACTTCTTCCAAAATTCCTCGTGTCCTTCGTGCCTTGGTGGTTCCATTCATCTTATCTTTGCGTCTTAGCGCCTCTGCGTGAGATCCTTTTAAGGTTAACGGCGTAGCGTACCACCCTGAATTTCGAATTCTCGGATGCCTTCGATTAAGTAACTAGTTCCGGGTTTTTCAGCTCGCGTATCGTAGCGAAAGCTGGAAATCCGTGCCACGTTAACCTCTTGTGCATTGGTCCCCGCGTGTGCTTGCGGGCATTTTACAACGCGCCTGATCTTCGATAACGTAGGGGTACCCTGTACCAAAAACCCTTTGTTGAAAAGTGCGATACGATGACTGCCGCTTTGTTCTCTTCCGGAGTACTCACTGAAATTGCCGGGCAACCCATTCCGCAGCTCGCACACCAATTTGGCACGCCGGTCTATATCTATGATGCGGCAAAGATCGTCGAGCGGCTCAACGACCTCGCGGCTTTCGATGTCGTGCGGTTCGCGCAGAAATCGTGCTCCAATATCGCCATTCTCGATCTGGTGCGTCGGCATGGCGGCATCGTCGATTGCGTGAGCGCCGGCGAAGCGATTCGCGCGATGGCCGCAGGTTTCAAACCGGGGCAAGACCAGCATCCGCCCGAGATGGTTTACACGGCCGATATCTTCGACAGCGAAGCGCTGGAACTGGTCGTGAAGCACGACATTCACATCAACTGCGGCTCGCCCGACATGATCGATCAGTACGGCGCGGCGCTCGCCAAAGGGCGACCCAGCGCGTGGGACGCGGGCAAGACGCCCGGCATCACGCTGCGCATCAATCCCGGCTTCGGCCACGGACACAGCCAAAAGGTAAACACCGGCGGCGCGCAATCGAAGCACGGCATTTGGCACGAGCAACTCGAAGACTGCATCGAGCGAGCCGAGAAGCACAAGCTGGCGATCACCGGCCTGCACATGCATATCGGTTCCGGCACCGACCTAGAGCACCTCAGCCAGGTATGCGGCGCGATGGAGAAGGCGGCGATTCGCATCGGCTCGTCGATCCTTTCGATCAGCGCTGGCGGCGGCTTGCCCGTGCCCTACAAGGAAGGCCAGAAGTATGTCGACATCGCCGAGTATTACAAGCTATGGAACGCGGCTCGCCATCGACTGGCCGAGGAATTCGGCCACGAGATTTCGCTCGAGATCGAACCTGGTCGCTACCTGGTTGCCGAGAGCGGCTACATGATTAGCGAGATTCGCGCGATCAAAACGGCGGGTGAAAACACGTTCTACTTGCTCGACGCGGGCTTCAACAACCTGGCCCGGCCGATCCTATACGGCGCGTACCATCCGATGGCGATTTGCCCCGCCAGTGGCAAGGCGAGCGACGCGTCGTCGCGCGACGTGATCGTGGGCGGTCCGTTGTGCGAGTCGGGCGACATCTTCACGCAAGAAGAAGGCGGGTTTGTCTCTCGCCGATCGCTCCCGGCCGCGAGCGTCGGTGACTTCCTCATCATGGGTTGTGCGGGCGCGTACTGCTACGCCATGGCCAGCAACTACAACTCCAAGCCCCTCGTGGCCGAAGTGCTCATCGAAAACGGCAAGCCACACCTGGCCCGCCGCCGGCAAACGCTTGAGGAATTGATCGAGCTTGAATCGATCGCTCGGTAGTGCCGGTTGGTTCCACTTCCAAAGTAGCTGAATTCGCAAGAATTCGGCGGTTGCATTTTATGGCCGAATTTTTGCGGATTCAGCTACAGCTTGTGGTGACCCATGGCGAAAAAAAACCAAAAAAGTGAGATCGATCCGCAATCCCTCGCCGGTTATACCACGTAGTAGTAAAAGGTGGCGTCTGCCCACGAGCGCTCATGAAGACCAAGGCGGTCAAGGATTCTGAAAGGAGGCCCTCGTGCTAGCACCTTTCCGATCGAGAGGTTTTACACCATACGCCCTGGGCCTCTTTGGCGTGGTGGTGGCCTCGATCTTGCGCAATCGACTCGACCCCTTCCTGGGTGAGCATCTCAGCTTCAGCTTCGATTATCTAGCCGTGTTTATCGCCGCGTGGACCGGCGGTTTTTGGCCCGCAATCGCCACCGCCCTGCTCAGCTCGTTCGTCGCGAACTACATGTTCACTCATCCTCGTGGCTCCTTGGCGATCACCAGCCTCGAAGAATTTATTGATCTTACGTTTTTCATGCTCGTCAGCGGAACGATTGGTTTCTTGTCCGAAATCTCTCTGCGGGCTCTCGTGCGAGCCAAGAAAGCAGAGCAAGAAAAAGACAATTTCATGGCGACGGTCGCCCACGAGCTGCGCAGCCCGATCTCGGTGATCTATTACGCTAATTCGCTCAATCGCCTGACCTCCGGCGAGCAATCAAGCGACCAACTAGATGTGATCGATCGCCAGGTGCATCATCTGAACTTGTTGATTGAAGACCTGCTCGATGTCTCGCGCGTCGCCCGAGGCAAGATTCGGCTTCATCGGCAATGCGTCGATGCATCGAGCGTCATTCAAGGAGCGGTCGAGAAGGCCCGGCCACTCATTACCAGCCGGAAGCATACGCTGGAATTGAATATCGCCTCGGAACCGATGCCAGTGTCGATCGATCCGGCGCGAATCGAGCAGGTGCTCACCAATTTGCTGACCAATGCCGCCAAGTACACGCCCGACGGCGGACGCATTTGCCTGACGGCTAAGCCCGTCGGCGACTCGGCCGTATTTGCCGTGTGCGACAACGGGATTGGCATCGCTCCGGAAGTATTGCCCCGCGTGTTCGAATTGTTCGTTCAAGCCGACGCAGGCCGCGACCGCGATGAAGGCGGCCTGGGTATCGGACTCGCCCTTGTGCGCAAGATCATGGAAATGCACGGCGGCTCCGTTCGAGTAGATAGCGCAGGCAAGAACCGCGGCAGCGAGTTCGTCGTCACGCTGCCGCTCGAGCAGCCAGCCCAAACCCAATTACAACCTGCTTTGCGGTAGGCCCGCCAAAATCGAACGCAACCAGATTTCATAAGATTTCGGCTCTTCCGTAGCTTCATGCCCCCCGTATTGGCGACCCGCACGCCGAAAGCCGCAATAATGCCCGACTTGGCTTCCGACCGATATTAGCCTAAGATTGTGATAGATTTCACAATCTCTTCCGGCTTTTAGCCACAACCTGCGAGATTGTAAATCTCCTGTCTGGCTCTTGACCCTAGACTCTCAGCTATTGACTACACCATGGCCAAAGAAGGACCACGCAAGAAAGTTCCGAAAGAGTTGGCGGTCATCAACGCCGACAACTGCACCGGGTGCGAATCGTGCCTCGAAGTCTGCCCCGTCGACTGCATCGAACTGAAGTCGATCGATCGCGGTGTCGTCAAAGGCACGCAGCAGTGGTGCGAGATCGATATCGAACGCTGCGTCGGCTGCGAAGTCTGCGTCCACATCCCGGGCAAGAAGACCAACCCGTACGAGCTGACGGTCTGCCCGTGGAACGCCATCGAAATGGTGCCGACGGAGAACGTGGCCCAGGTGGTCGCCCAAATCGGCGGCCCGCCGGAGTACATCGTCGACAACTGGGACCGGCTTGTGGGGACGGCACAGCATCTGGCCGAGTTGCGGGCGGCAACGGCGTAAAGCATACGTTCAGTCGACGGAATACGGCTATGGACGATTGCTTTTGATGCCCTAGCACAATCTGCTAAAATAGAAGAGTGGCATTTCTCTCCCACAGAGACAAACGATGGTCCAGATTGTGCTAAACGACGAGCAGGTGGAAATTCTCAGCCGTGCGGGTGAGCCAGTAAGGGTTGTTGATCGCTCTGGGCGAGATTTGGGGAAGTTGATTCCTCCTCGCGCTGGTCAATCGGCGCAGGCTCTTGATCCTGAGGTGGCCCTGGCCCTCGAGCGCATGCAGGAAGCAAAACGGGGACGGGGGATCTTCTACTCGTCTAAGGAAGTGCTCGAGCACCTGCAGTCGTTGGAGTAACCGTGAAGCCGTACGCGGTCGATTGGTGGAAGGCAGCCGATGAGGAGTTGTTGCGTCTGTGGTTGGACACGCCTTCGTTGCGATTGGAAATTTCTTCAGCAAGTCACGAAATCAACCAGATATTGGCTGTCCAAGCGGAGTCAATTGGCGAAGAAGTTCACGAGGGTTTGCGGAAGCTAGAGATTGCTCCCTTGCGGGTACAGTTCTCAGTGGAAAAAGAAGATTGCATAGTCCGGGTCTGGACAGTGCGATTGATGAATCGGTAAATAACTGAGGCCGTCCGGGAATTTCGAGTGGCGCGCCCTGACGCTTTGGGAAGGGCGTGGTTCGTCAGATTGTACAGATCCACGCTCTTCGAAGATTCAGGGCGTCCTACCCATGCATTTGAATTCCCGGACACCTCAAATAATTATGTCATAGGCAATACGTCTTCCGCATGTATTCAATACTCGCCCGCGCAATCTCATCCGAGCTCGGCTCATACTTAAACACCTCGACGCTTACCCACCCATTGTAGCGCACTTCATTTAGAGCCGCGAAGATCGGCTTGAAATCCACTTCGCCCATTCCTGGCCCAAGCAGGTTCGGATCGTTCGCATGAAAGTGGACCATCCATTCTCGGCTGTCGCGGATAATATCGGGAATTGGTTTGCTCTCGCTGCTCATCGCCTTCACATCCAGGTGCAGCTTGCAGTGCGGCGAGTCGACGAGCTTGGCGAGCCGAATTCCAGACTCGGCCGTTAGCATGAAATCCCCTTCGGCCGGTCCCAACGGCTCGAGTGCGATCGTCACGCCATATTGTTTGCACGCCCCAATCGCCCCGTGCAACACCTCGACCGCGTACGCCTTGGCATCGGCATACGACACACCCGGCAACAAGTTCCGCTGCTTCGGCGAACCCAGCACCATCACCTTGCCGCCCAGATCGGCGCACACCTCGGCCAGCTTGCTCAAGTACTCCGCCGTGCGCCGTCGCACCGTCGGATCGGGGCTCGTCAGATAGTAGCCCTCCGTCTTCGCCAAGAGCCAATGCAGGCCAATGATCTCCAGCCCCGCGTCCGCGGCCATCGTTCGAGTTTCTACAAACCGTTCAGCCGGCACCTTGTTAAGATCGAACGGTTCATCCTGTGGCGCAAACGTGAATGGCGCGATTTCGACGCCCGTGTAGCCAAGTTTAGCGATTGTGGAAAATGTGTCGGCAAATGATCGATCACCGAATGTTTCGTTACAAATTGCGAACTTCATAGATCTTTCCAAGTGGCTCGATGGCACAGTAATTCGCTTGCGAAGCGACCATCGTTCTACCATATTGAGTGTCTTCGTTCATCCACTCATCCTCTCCATTGTGAAGGACGCGGCCATGCAGGTCGAAACCGAATTGTTCCCGATCCAAACGCTCGAAATGAGCAAGATTCATCAAGGCGACTGCGTCGAACTGATGAAGCAAATCGAGTCGGGTACGATCGACCTTGTCTTTGCCGACCCGCCGTTCAACATCGGCTATGAGTACGATGAGTACCACGACGAGCAAGCCGATGAAGAATACCTCGCCTGGTCGCGGCAATGGATGGAAGAGGTTCATCGTGTGCTCAAGCCGGGCGGCACGTTCTGGCTGTCGATCGGCGACGAATACGCGGCCGAACTCAAGGTCGACGCCGAACACAAGATCGGTTTCAGCACGCGCAGTTGGGTCGTCTGGTACTACACCTTCGGCGTCAATTGCAAGCGTAAGTTTTCGCGGTCGCATGCCCACCTGTTTCACTTCGTGAAAGACGAAAACAATTTTACGTTCAATGCCGAAGATCCGCAGATTCGTGTTCCTTCAGCCCGGGCACTCGTGTACGCAGACAAGCGGGCCAACCCGGCCGGCCGATTGCCGGACGATACTTGGATCGTGCGCCCTGCGGCGGACGATTCTTGGGTGCTCCGTCCACAAGACCTGCCTGAGGGTTTTCAGCCAGCCGACGACACCTGGTACTTCGCTCGCGTCGCGGGAACGTTCAAAGAGCGTCAAGGCTTCCACGGCTGCCAAATGCCCGAGCAACTGCTCGGCCGCATCGTGCGCGTGAGCAGCAATCCCGGCGACATCGTTCTCGATCCCTTCGCCGGGAGCGGCACCACGCTGGCCGTTGCCAAGAAGCTAGGACGCGAATGGCTCGGCTGCGAACTCTCCGAA
>CAZGMU010000027.1:12314-21927 GCA_964526975.1 uncultured Planctomycetaceae bacterium | reverse complement strand
CGAACAATACGGTCACCATGCACTTCCGCCGCGCGCATGTTCGCCCCGAAGCCCTACTGCAAGTTTCGCCCTTTGCTGAATCCAACCAGGCAGACACTTATGCTGTGGCAGCCCACGCGCCTGAACAGGTCGTCTTCGCAGCTCGCGCCAATGAGAAACGACCCGCCGGACCACAAGCGATCGTCGAGCAGACAATGCTGGGCGATGAAGCCGCGCTCACCGCGCTTCAAGTTGGCGAAATCGACGTTCTCGACCGTGTGCCTCCCTGGCAAATAGCCCGCCTGCAACAACTTCAGGATATTCGCGTCGCTGCGTACAAGCTCCCCACGATCCACGCGCTCATTCCAAATCTCAAACAGCCCCTATTGGCCAAGCGGGAATTTCGCCGGGCGCTCTGCTTCGGCATCGATCGAAAATGGATTGTCGATCGCGTGCTGCTGGGTGGTGAATCTCGACAAGGGTTTCAAGCCATCAGCGGTCCCTTCCCAGCAGGAGCCTCGCTCAACGATCCCATTCGCTACGGTTACAACGATCTGATCACACCCCGTGCATTCGAGCCACGCTTGGCCGCAATCCTGGCCACCGTCGCCTGGACCAATGTGCAAAACCCGACGGATAAAGACAAGAAAGCGATCTCGCCAGACATCCCCGAGTTGGTTCTGGCCCATCCCCATGATCCGCTCGCTCGCGTGGCCTGCCAGACAATTCAGGCCCAACTGCTACGTGAGAATATTCCGATCAAGCTCCGCGAGTTCACCGCCGAAGAACTGGCAACTGGCAAAGTAGAATACGATCTGCGCTACGCCGAGATCACCGTCGGCGAACCCGTCGCCGATGCCCGCACGTTGCTCGGCCCCACCGGCCTCGCCGGTGACACTCAAAGTCCCTACCTGGAAGCGGCCCTCCGCGACCTCGATGCCGCCACCAATTGGAAAGATGTTCGCACGCGTCTGGCCAGGCTCCACGAAATCACCCATCACGAACTGCCGATCATTCCACTTTGGCAGACCATTAACTATTTCGCCTACCGCAGCGCGCTCCGCGGTCTCGATGAATCGCCCGTTGCTCTCTATCAGAATATCGACCAATGGACACTCGCCCCCACGACCAACGTCGCCCGCAGTGTCCCCATCCAACCATAACGCAACGGCATGGCCACCTACCGCAACCACGCCTCCGATTCTCCTCCAAAGCACGGCCCCCCCGATCGCTTGCGGTTTAGCTTCATCATCATAGTAGTTTCCACGCTCACCATCGCGCTCACCTCCCCCCTCCACGCCAAAAACGGCGGTTGGAACCTCGAACCCTACCACATCGAAATCCGCATCGCCCTCGACCTCCCCGGCGGCCTCGCCGAGCAATTAACAAACGACCTGCCAACATACATTCAGCAACGCATCGCCGCCTCTCTCGCCCCGCTTTGGGCCACTACGGCACAAGTGGCCCTTGGCGAAGCTCGCGCAAAACTCTTTGCAACACTAGCAACAGACGAACCACCACTACCCGATCTCTCAGCGGACAAAGACAAACTGATCCTCGTCGCGATTCGCCAAGACGGCGATAGCATTGAACTCTCCTCCCGTGAGTTCGACCGATACGTTCAACGTTGGGGTACCACGCTCCGCCGTCAAATACGCCAGAACTCTTATCTACCGGAGCAGACCTTCTCTCTGATCTATCAGACATTCTCTCCCTTGGCGCAACTCGAACTCGACTCCCAAGACCCGCGCCGCGTCCTGCTAAAGCCCCGCGGCGCGGCGCTACCGCGCCCAGCCGGCGCCCCACCGCTCGTTCGTGCCGGCGACGTCTTCGTCCCGATCCTGCGTCGCACGACGCGCAGCGGCGAACTCGAAAAGAAAGACGGCCTGCGATCCGTCCCCTGGACGTTCATCGAGGCTGCCGAAATCAAAGACAATACCATCGTCGGCCAATTTCAAAGCGCCAGCCGCCGCCCCATCACCGTCCGCCGCCAGGGCAGGATCGAACCTGTCGCTATCTCCATTCGCACCGACCCAGGCCCGCTCACGTTGCGTCTTCACTCCCGCACCACTGCCGACAAACCTTTGGTGGGCTACGAAGTCTTTTCACAACAACCCGGCGACGAATCAATCACTCGCATCGGCCTAACCGACGCAACAGGCCAAATTCGAATACCCGTCAGCAACCCGTCGCTGCAATATCTATTGGTCAAACATGGCGGGCAGTTGTTCGCCAAAATCCCCGTCCTTGCCGGTGCAAAACCCGTAATTGAAGTTTCGCTACCCGACGACGATGCCCGTCTTGCCGCCGAAGCCAGCCTGGCCGCGGTGCGCGAAGATCTCATCGACGTGGTCGCCCAGCGAAACATCCTCATGTCCCGCGCTCGCCAGAAGATCGACAAGAAAGATTTCGCGGCCGCGCAAGAGTTGCTGCGCGCCTTGGATGAGTTGCCCAACCGGACGCAATTCGATCTCACCCTTTCAAGCGCCGCCCGAACGCTCCGCAGCGATGATCCACAAATGCAGAAACGTATCGACAAACTCTTCGCCGCGACTCAATCGCTATTGACGCAGTACCTCGATCCACGACCGATCAGCAAACTTCACGATGACCTGCGCGAAGCGCAAAACAAGTCAGCTACCAATCCCTCAAGCTCTTCGACCGAAAAGAAAAGCTAACACACCGGCCACAGCAAACTACCAAAATACATTCCACGCAATCATCCAAATAGCACCCAAGATTAGCGTCGACCGCCAGGCCGAATCCCTAACCAACACGCCCCCTCCAAGCACAAAAAAGATAAGCTCCCCTAACGCAACAGACCACCAAGCCAAGCCACGAAAACGGCAATCCCTATCACCGCCGATAGAATTACGATCGCGACAGCAATCCTCGGCGCTTTTGACTGAGTACCTTCGACTACAGGCGGGGGCATTGGAATCGCCGGTACTGGCCGACGTGGAGCTGGAACGCCGGCCAACGTATCTTCAGTATCACTCGCAACTGACACCGTCCCCTGCGAAATCTGACTGGGACTTTCCACCTGTGGCATAGGAAAATCCAGATCGTCGAGCACGTAGGCCGCCGTCTCATCGAGTGGCGGTGATGCAACCGGCGGCGATGACGCGCCGCCACGAACGAAAATACCCGAACTTGGCGGATTGGTCTCAGCGAGGTGTCGTGTCGCGTTGTCATCGCACCAGGGTCGCAGCAACTCGACAACTGCCGCCGCGGTTGGTGTGCGCTTGTTCGGATCCTTGTCCATCATCGTCGCGATCACATCGCAGAACCCAGCCGGCAAGTCTGGGTTGAAGTGGAGCGGATTCAGCGGCGTCTCATTCAAATGCCGATGAATCTTGTCGGCCGTGTTTCCACCAGGGAACGGCACCTTGCCAGTCACCGCGTAGTACAGCGTACAGCCAAGCGAATAGACATCACTCACAGGCAAAATTTTGTGCGGCTCGCGGATCGTCTCCGGCGCGAGATAGTCGGCCGTTCCCACCAGCGAGTTCGGCTTGCTAGCCGCTTGTGAACCTGCCTCCAGTTCCTCCATCAAGAACCAGGCGAGCCCCAGGTCGGTCATCTTCGTCCGGCCGTCGGGCGTCACGAGCAAGTTGCCCGGCTTCACATCGCGATGCACGAGTCCGCGACGATGCGCGTAGCGCAATCCCTCGGCCGCTTGCGAAATGATCGTCGCGGCAATCGGGTAGGGAAGCGGGCCGTTGCGGCGCACGAGCTTGCGGAGATCGGTGCCCGGCACATACTCGGTCACGAAGAAATAAGTGTCGCCTTCATAATCGGCGTACGATACCCGCACAAGGTTCGGATGATCGAGCTGCGCCTGGGCCCGGATCTCTCGCTGAAACGCGGCGACCGCTTCGGGCGTGCTCTTGGCTTTGGGCAATACCTTGATCGCTTCGATCCGGCCTAGGAGTTTATGTTCGGCCTTGAACACATGCCCCATGCCCCCCTGGCCGATCGCATTGACGATTCGATACGGCCCCAGGTTGAACTTAGTCCGACCTTCTTTCAGTTGCTCAACTTGCCAGCGGTTAAGGTAGCCCAAGTCGACCATTCGCTGGCCGAGGACTTCGTCTGTGATCGGGCCGGCACTGGCATTGGAGGTGATACCGCTGACCGCAAGGCTGGCAACAGCGTCGTCGATCTGCTGCTGCGAGAGGAGACCGCTCGCAAGCGCCGCGTTGCACAAGACTGAATGAGAAGTGGAAGCTGCCATTCGTGCGATCCGCTACCTGCCTTGCTGCGGAGGACCGTGTGAAGTGCCGCTTAAAATCGTACCGCCTTGCTAAACCACGCGCCTAGCAGGCAATTGTGTGAAAAATTCGCCTCCCTTGCTGGCAGCCTAACAGGGCTCTGTCCGCAAGTACCGCTGCCACGACACCGGCAGCGGCGCCTCGATCTCTAATTGCATCTTACTCACGGGATGGGTGATAGCTAGTTTCCGACTATGAAGGGCGATCCCCGAGGCAAATCGCCGGGTGCTCCCATACTTCCGATCTCCCACGATCGGCATCCCCGCGTGGGAAAGCTGCAAGCGGATCTGGTGCTTGCGTCCGGTCAAAAGTCGCACCTCCAACAGCGACTGATCCGGCTCGGACTTCAAGACGCGGTACGCCAATTCGGCCCGTTGGGCGTCTGAAGCGTTCGGGTTCGTGACGTGCATTTTCCGGTGCCGCTCATCCTTCCGCAGAAAGTCGACCAGCCGGCCCTTGCCCGGTGCAACTTGGCCCTCGACGACCGCCCAATAGAGCTTCTCGACATCGCGTTGGCGGAATTGCTCCGACAGCCGGCCCGCGGCCTTCGAGGTGCGGGCAAGCAGCACCACGCCCGTGACCGGTGCATCCAAACGACTCACAATGCCAAGATAGACATTCCCAGGTTTGTTATACTTTCTCCGAATATATTCCTTGGCGATCGATAAAAGCGACGGCTTCTCCTCAGCGACTCCCATCGTCGGCAACATCGCCGGTTTGTTGACCACGAGCAAGTGATTGTCTTCGTACAGCACATCGAGCATGGTTAAATTGTAACTCACCGATTGAATGTCCACAGCACACCCTCCTATCGTTCTCGCCAGCGGATCGCCACGTCGCCGTGAACTATTGCGACAAGCCGGATACAACTTCACGGTCGTCCCGCCAGCCGAGGATGTCGAATGCGGTGTCTGTAGTGAATCGGGCCCTGCGGGGCTCGTCGCGGAACTCGCGTATCGCAAAGCGGCTGCGGTCCGTCAGCAACTTCTTACTAACCCGCAATCCGCAATCCGAGATCCGCAATCTTCGATCATCCTCGCTGCCGACACTGTCGCGGAATGTGATGGTTTCATTCTTGGTAAACCTCGCGATGAAGATGACGCCAGGGCAATGCTCACACGGCTGAGTGGGCGCGATCACCGAGTGTTGACAGGCGTTTGCCTGTGGCCGATTACTCTCCCTCTCCCCTTGGGAGAGGGCCGGGGTGAGGGTGCCTCGAAGTCTATCAAGCCGGCGTTGCCTCCTGACTTGCTGCGTTTTGCTCGCGACCTTCGTAAGTCGCAAACCGAGGCTGAGTCGTTGATTTGGTCTCTCGTCCGTGATCGCCGCCTTGCAAATTATAAGTTCCGCCGCCAGCACCCAGTTGAACCTTATGTGCTCGACTTCTATTGCCACGATAAGCGTCTCGCGATTGAGTTGGACGGTGGTCAGCATAATACAGAGCAAAAACGCAAGACGGACGAAACGAGAATACGATTCTTGTCTGCCCAAGGAATTCAAGTCATTCGCTTTTGGAATGACGATGTATTACAGGATACGGAAGCAGTTCTCGAAGCGATTTGGAATGTATTGCACGAAAACCGGGGCTCCCTCACCCCTGACTCCTCTCCCTTTGGGAGAAGGGGACCGCTGATTCGTATTGCCGTCAGTATGCTTAAAATGGACGTTCTATCGCCCGAGCAGCTCGACGAGTATATCGAGTCGGGGCAGTGGGAAGGCAAAGCGGGATCTTTTGGCTATCAGGATCGGTTGGATTGGGTGCATATCATTGAAGGGACTGAGTCGAATGTCGTGGGGCTGCCGATGGAGCTTTTGGCGGAAATGCTGGAGGAAATTGCCGCTAAGCCGCGAGCGGCTGGGGGGCGGTAAAATATAGTTAATCTTGCGGTTTTGGTGGATAATCGCGAGATTGAAGGGTTCTTGCGATCTACATATCTTTTTCCTTTCAACTCTTGATTCGTTCATGAAACTTCGCGTTGGCGTCGTTGGCTTGGGCCAAACTTGGGAATCTCGCCATGCTCCGGCGCTACGAGCACTGGCCGATCGTTTTGAGGTGCGAGCATTTTGCGACCCCGTCGCCCATCGGGCGGCGGAGATCGCGCGGCGCTGGCCGGCTCGGACGTGCGACGGTTTTCGAGCCGTGGCGGCGAGTAACGACATTGATGCGATCTTGCTCCTCTCGGCTCGCTGGTATGGAGCATTGCCGATTCTGGCGGCCTGCGATGCGGGCAAGGCGATCTACTGCTCGGCGGCGCTCGATCTGGACACAAATGAAGCGGACGAAGTTCGCAAGCGCGTGCGCGAGGCGGGGGTGGCGTTCATGGCCGAGTTCCCCTGCCGCCTCGCGCCGGCGACGCTGCGGCTGAAGGAGCTGATGGCCACGCGGCTGGGTCTGCCTCGACTGCTGTTCTGCAACCGCCGGTTCACGTCGCGGGCCGAAGATAGGCGGGGTTACGACATGTCGGACATGCGGCAGCTGATCGAGATGGTCGATTGGTGTCGCGATGTGGTGGGGATCGAAGCCTCGAGCGTGGTCGGTGCCTCGCACACCTCGGCTCCCCGCGGCGCGGCGGAGCGCCATGAGCAAGGGCCGAACGACTACCAAGTGATGACGCTCGACTTCTCTCCGCCGGGCGAGATTGGCAGCGGGCCGGTCGCCCAGATCGCTTGCGGGAGCTATGTGGCTCCGCAATGGCGCGAGGCGGCGGCGTTTCGTCGGCCGGCCGACTTGCAGGTGGTTTGCGAACGGGGAATCGCGTTCTTGGACTTGCCGCATACGCTGGTGTGGTTCGACCAGGCAGGGCAGCACTCGGAGCTGCTGGACCACGATCGACCGGTGGGGGAGCAGCTTTTCATGCATTTCCACCGACATGTTGGCAGCCTGGTGCTGAAGACATCCAGTCTCGAAGATGCTTACCGGGCCTTGGCGATCGTCAATCGGGCCCAGGAAAGCTATTCGCAGGGGCGTCGGCTGGAACTTTAACCAGCGTCCCTAGGATTCGGGGCATGGTGCAATCGTTTTGCTCCAGAAATCGAGCTAAACCGCAAGCGAGGGACGGCAACACTCGGCTGTTTTCGGAGCTTGGCGAGGGTTGCGGGGAGAAAGCCATGGTACAATAGCGGCTATGACACCGGCCCTTGCACAAGTCATCGAACGACTGCGGCAGATGTCGCCTGAGCGGCAAGATGCGTTTGCCCGGCTATTGCTTCGCGAGATCGTGGCCGACGAACAATGGCAGCGGTCGGCTGCCCAGGCCGCCGAGTGGCGAGCCAAGCAACAGCAACCAGTGGCGGCGAAACCGCAACCTCAGCAGCAGCCACAGCATCGGGAGGCCGGCGCCGTGACGGTTCGCTGATTCCTCGCTTTCGCCGCCGCCCGCCGCGATCGACTTTTGGCACATGGCGCCGAAGTCGATTTTTTATTCCAAAACTCGCCTGATCGCCTGGGCAGCTTTTGTTCATTCGCCCGGAAAGGCTGGGCGTTTTCGCGCGAGAAAGTCGAACTGCCACGATCATTTTGGAAATGCGCGCATACCGCGCGTTCCAAAATACCGCGCTAGCTTCGCGCCATAACTTGGAGGCGTGGATCGGTCGGGTTGCCAAAGAACGCGTGCGGAGGACCGCGCGATGGTGGATCATATGTACACTAATTCGATGGGGAAATCAACCGCTCTTTTTGGCCAGGTGATTCCGAGCAGGGATGGGTGAATTTCCGACCCGGGGCGGGTCGGCTAGATAGCTCACTCAGAATGGACAGGCAAAATCGTCGGGAACTGTCACGATTTTTTCGAATCTCCGAGGAGAAATGAGACTGCCCGCCTCAGAAATCGTTGATAGAATTCAGTAAAGAGGTTGGGCATGGCATGATGGTATTTCAAGGAACCGTCCAAAACGGCGTGATTGTGTTTCCGAATGGGTTGAACCTGCCGGAGGGGGCAACCGTGCGCGTCGAGTTCTTACGGTCTGTGACTGCCGATGAGCCGCTCGCGCCGTCCGACGAAGCCTTGCTGAATATGGACGACTTGGCAATCGATACCGGCGTGCCCGACCTGGCGGAGAATATCAATCATTACCTCTACGGGCATCCAAAAGTGACGGATGGCCAGTAGCATCTTTCTCGATACCAATGGCTGGCTCGCGCTGCTGAACTCCGCGGATGCGCTGCATGCTGTCGCTCGCGAGCGTTGGCAGGAAGTCGTTCGCGATCGGCGGATGATCGTTCTGACGGACTGGGTCGTGGCCGAGACAGGCAATGGTCTGGCCCGTTTTCAAGGCAAGGACCGTCTTGCCACTTCGCTCGATCGCATTTTGAAATCATCGCGGCGCGAACTTGTAATCATCGACGAAGAATTGCTCCACCGCGCGCTCGAGTACTTTGGACGGCATCGGGACAAGTCATGGGGGCTTGTCGATTGCGCGAGTTTTCTCGTAATGCGGGAACGCAGTATCGCCGAGGCGTTCACCAGCGACCGCGACTTCGAACAAGCCGGATTCCGGTGTTCGCTGGCGGGATGACGACGGCCGACCTCTTGGCATTGCGGCGAGCCGGGAAGCACTCCGGCGGCGCGGCGTTTCCGACCCGGGACGGGTCGGCTACTCGGCGAAGTTTTGCGTCGTGATGCATAGGTCTTGCCGCTGAGCAACCAAAACGTCCACCGCCTGCTTGACGACGGGATGAACAGGATCCGACTCGTCCACCAGACGCAAAAGAATACCGGTACCGAGGAGGTAAGTCATCAGTCGTGGTCGGAGTAGATGTCCTCTCGCGAAAAATCGGGCGGCAGCGAACCGACATGCACGGCGTACTTGGCAAGCCGCTCGCGGAATTCCTCAACGGATATCTTCGGTGCTTTCGGCCGCTTGGCGATGAGCTCTTCCCGGGTGAGCGTCGCCGGCGGTTTCGCGGCCGGCACGACCACGCTTACCGGCGTATTCTCCGGCAGGTCGAGCGGGACGTTCGGGTGAATCACCCCGCCTCTGTAGGTGGCTTCGATTTGAATGCTCATATCGTAATTGTAGCTTGTGGCGGCGAGAGCCGTCCAATGCGGGTTTTCACGACTGCAATCGGAAAGCGCTGCTAGGAGGTAGCTTTGAGGGTGTTCGCGTTGTGGGTGTGGGCCGTGGATTTGTTGATCCCCAGCACGTCGGCGATTTGCCGGTCGCAAAGATCGCGGAGCATCAGGTCGGCCACTTCGGCTTGTCGTTTTGATAGGCCAATGGCCTGAACGACTCTTTTCCAATGGGCGACGCCGAGGGGCAACGGGGGCGCGGTGGCGAGAATCGCGGCGGCGGTTGGTGAGAGTCGAGGCATGCCCGCACCCCGAAGCAAAAAGAGGGCGTCGAACTAAAGCCGCTCAGAG
>CAZGMU010000027.1:8352-12304 GCA_964526975.1 uncultured Planctomycetaceae bacterium | reverse complement strand
ACCCTGGCCGACGCCCCTTTCGGGGCGCGGCTGCAAGGCACTGCTTCTGTGCAAAGATGTGATGGTTTTCCGCGAAGCAGCGTCTTGACGCTCGCGCGTCAAATCAAATTTTTTGTTTCCCGCTCCGCATTGCGGAGCGAGAAGGGGTCATTATAGACGGAGTCCGGGTGGTTTGCAGCCGCGCGGATGTGGTCCTCTCGCTCCGCGAGATGATTTTCTATCCCGTAGGGATGCCAGCGATTGGCCAGGGGTGAGCGCAGCGCCCCCCCTGGAGCCGGTTGGCAAGAGATCGCATGAACCCGAAGGGTTCGCAGCAGCGCTCCGACCCCTGCCGGGGTCGGAGATTGCCATCGAAGCGGTCCAGGGGTATCGTCGCTGCGCTCCTCAACCCCTGGCTAATGGCTGAGAACCCTGCGGGTTCGCCGGGGGTTACGACAGTGCTTGGCGTGTTGTGGGGATTCGGCCTTGCGGCCGACGCTAAGGGGCTGGCGAGGGGACTGTTTGGGAGAATTGGGAGGGATAGGTTCATTTTGTTTCGGAGGGTTCGCGAGATGAGGCGGTTGGCGATGGTGCTGGGGGCTTGCTTGGGGCGGGTTTGGTTTAGGGGATCGCGCTAAGCCGCAAGCGGTTGGAGGGCGGTTTTTGGGTAAGGGTCTAGCTTGTGGCTGGGGGTGAATTTCTCTCTGGGGCTCAAAAATGTGGGGAATTTGGCTGGTTTTGGGCTATTTCAAAAAGTTTTTGGGTTTCCTGTAACAGGCGGCTGGGGGGCCGTATGAGAGGGTGTGGAGGACGAGAGACGCCCTCGCCAAGAAAAGAAAAAAACCTCTCAGGACAGGAGAAAAACCATGAAGACTTCCATCACAATGCGGATCGCGACCTTGGCTGTGTTGGCCGGGACTCTGACAACGACGGCTGCCTTCGGTTACGGCGGTGGCGGCTCGAAAAGCATGTTCAGCAAAATGAGCGGTGGAAACAGCGGCGGAAGCCATAAGAGTGGCGGTTCGAGCATGTCGAGCCATAGCTCGGGCCGCAGCTCAAGCAGCAAATCGATGGGCTCGATGATGAGCCACATGAGCTCGGGCAATAAGAGCAGCCACGGCCAGATGTCGCACAGCGGCGGCTCGAAAAAGTCTGGCCCTTCGAACGGCGGGATCTTCAACGCGAGCTCGAAGAATGCGAGCCATATGCAATCGAAGGGTGGCTCGAAGCCTTACAACAACAGCGGCATCGCCGGTGGCCTGAAACATACGAACGGTGGAAACAACAAGGGTGGTTTCCCAGGATGGGGCGACAAGGGTTACGGCAGCGTTCCTGCTTCCGGCCAGATGGCGAACAACAAGAGCGGCCATAAATCTGGTCCGTTCTGGGGCGGCGGAAAGAAGGATCACTCCGGTTACGGTGGCAAGGGCTTCCCTAGCGACAAGATGGCAAGCCACAAAGGCGACAAGCACTGGGGGAACAGCAAGTGGGGATCGGGCCACGGCGGCAGCAAGTGGGGCAAGTCGAACTGGAGCCACTGCCTGAGCAGCTACTCGAACTACTGCTACCCGAGCTATCGTTCCCACTGCTACTCGAACTATCAACCCTACTGTTACCCACAGTACCAAACGTACTGCGAACCGACGTACTACTGCGAACCGAGCTACTCTTACTGTGAGCCGACCTACTGCGAGCCTAGCGACTGTGAAACGCCGGTTTGCTATGAGCCGACTTACTACTGTGAGCCCAGCTATTGCGAACCCAGCTACTGCGAAACGCCGGCTTACTGTGAACCGACCTACTCGTACTACTGCGAACCCAGCTACTCTTACTGTGAGCCGACGTACTGCGAGCCTAGCTACTGCGAACCGGCATACACTCAAGCCAGCTACTGCGAACCAGGCTACGGCCAGGGTGGATATGGTGGCTACGGCGGATACGGTGGCAACTGTGTAGAACGGTTCTAAGCACTAAACAAGATCGCCCCCTCCCTGGCAACGGGGAGGGGGTTTTTTGTTTGCGCGGGTTGGTGTGAGTCGCGCTAAGCCGCAAGCGGCTGGGGGGTGGTTGGTTTTTGATGGGGATGGGGGCGGTTTGGGGTAGTTTCAGGGTGTGCTGGTAACTATCGCTTGGACGCATTAAAATCGCTGAGTTACGCAGAGAGGCTTGTGGTTTTGGGGCGGTGGATATGCGGGGTGCCAAGACACCCTCACCCCGGCCCTCTCCCGGAGGGAGAGGGGGATTCATTCGCTTGTAGTTCAAGTTCAGGTGGTTGGTATGGCTATGTCCACGATTGCTCAAGATATCGAACAACTCTCGATTAACACGATTCGCACACTGGCGATGGATGCGGTGCAGAAGGCGAATAGCGGCCATCCGGGGACGCCGATGGCGCTGGCGCCGGTGGCTTATGAGCTGTGGGCGAAGCACTTGCGGTACGATCCGGCGGGGCCGATGTGGCCGAATCGGGATCGATTTGTGTTGTCGTGTGGACATGCGTCGATGCTGTTGTACTCGCTGATTCACCTGGCGGGGATTCGGGAGGTGGACCAGCAGGGGAAGGTGAAGGATGGGCCGTCGCTATCGCTGAAGGAATTGGAGAATTTTCGGCAATGGGGGAGTCGAACGCCGGGGCATCCGGAGTATCGGCACACGGCCGGCGTGGAGACGACAACGGGGCCGCTCGGGCAGGGTTGCGGGAATAGCGTCGGGATGGCGATTGCCTCGCGGTGGCTGGCGGCGCGGTACAACAAGCCGGGGTTCGAGCTGTTCAACTTCAATGTGTGGACGCTGTGCAGCGACGGCGACCTGATGGAGGGCGTGGCGAACGAGGCGGCGTCGATCGCCGGGCATTTGAAGCTGTCGAACTTGTGCTGGATCTATGACAACAACCATATCACGATCGAAGGGAAGACCGATCTGGCGTTTGATGAGGATGTGGCCACGCGGTTCCGCGGGTTGGGGTGGCATGTGCTGGCGGTGCAGGATGCGAATGATCTGGCGGCGCTGGAGAAGGCGTACAAGGGATTCTTGTCGCATGAGGGGAGCCCAACGTTGATCGTGGTGAAGAGCGTGATTGGCTACGGCGCTCCGACGAAGCAGGGCACCGCCAAGGCTCACGGCGAGCCGCTCGGCGATGAAGAGATCAAGAAGGCGAAGGAAGCCTACGGCTGGCCGGATAAGAAATTTTATGTGCCGGAGGAGGTGCCGAAGCATTTCCAGGAGACGCTCGGCAAGCGCGGCGGGAAGCTGCATGAGGAATGGGTTGCACTGTTCAAGGAATATGAGAAGAAGTATCCGGAACTGGCGGCCGAGTTATGGTTGATTCAGAAAAACGAGTTGCCGAAGGGTTGGGATAAGGATTTGCCGACGTTTCCGGCGGACGCCAAAGGCATGGCCAGCCGTGTGAGTGGCGGGAAGGCGGAGAACGGGATCGCGAAGAATGTGCCGTGGCTGTTGGGCGGCTCGGCCGATCTCGCGCCTTCGACGAAGACGCTGATCGACGGGGCGGAGAGCATGTCGCCAACGACGCCGGGCGGTCGGAACATGCACTTCGGCATTCGCGAGCATGGCATGGTCGCGGCGGTGAACGGCATGGTGACCTGCGGTTTGCGGGCATTTGGGGCGACATTCTTTGTGTTCAGCGATTACTGCCGGCCATCGATTCGGCTGGCGGCGATCATGAGGATTCCGACGATCGTGGTGTTCACGCACGATTCGATTGGCGTGGGCGAAGACGGACCGACGCATGAGCCGATCGAGCAACTGGCGGCTTGCCGGGCGATTCCGCACCTTTTGGTGCTGCGGCCGGCGGACGGGAATGAGACGGCGCAGGCATGGCGCGTGGCGATGTTGCAGAAGGATCGGCCGTCGATTTTGTGCCTGACGCGGCAGGACTTGCCGACGCTGGATCGGACAAAGTACGCACCGGCGACGGGCGTGGAGAAGGGTGGCTACATCCTAGCCGAAGCGC
>CAZGMU010000027.1:5183-8306 GCA_964526975.1 uncultured Planctomycetaceae bacterium | reverse complement strand
GGCGGCGGCGGGAATTCGGAGCCGCGTGGTGAGCTTGCCGTCGTTCGAGCTGTTCAACGAGCAGCCGGCCAGCTATCGCGATGAGGTGCTGCCGCCGGCGGTGACGAAGCGGATCGCGATCGAGGCGGGGATTCGGCAGTGCTGGGATCGATATTTGGGTGCCGAGGGGGCGTTTATCGGGCTCGATGATTACGGAGCTAGCGCGCCGTACCAGGAAATTTACCAGCATCGTGGGATTACGCCGGAGGCGATTGTGGCCAAGGCGAAGGAGCTTTGCGGAAAATAGGTTTGGCTGGGGAGGTTGCGCTAAGCCGCAAGCGGTTGGGAGCTTCGCTCGGATCGTGGGGCGGGGGTACCGGGTATATTGGGCAAGCTTTCTTGCCGGTTCTCTGGTGATCTCGGATAATGAGATGTTATGGAACATCGAATTATTCGGCTGATCGTGTTGCTCGTTCTGTTGGCTGCGCCTGGCGCTGTGGGGGCGGCTGATATCTTGCAAGAGGTGCCGAACGACGCGCTTGGCGTTGTGCTCGTGCATCGACTGGCAGACTTCGACATGAAGGCGAAGTGGCTGTCGCTCGAGCTGCGCAATAGCACGTTCAGCCCGCTGGCGTTTTTGCAGGCAGTGACCAATGTGCAGGAAGGCCTGAACCCGGCGGGGGATTTTCTGTTGGCCGTTTATCCGGATCCGGGCGCGGAGAAAACACGGCTGCGATTCGGCATCTGGCTGCCGGTATTGGATTACGCGCGATTCGGCAAGTCGATCGGAGCTTCGTCGCTGGATGGGATTTCCACGGTGACGATCGCGGGCGAGGATCTGCTGGTGGCGCGTCGTGGTGATTGGGCGCTCGTGATGGACATGGATCAGCGGGACCGGATGACGCAATTGGTGGCGGCCGCACCGTCGCCGCCGGTGTCGCCGCAAATCGCGGGGTGGAAGAATTGGATCGAGGGGAATGACGTAACGATCATTGCTTATGCGGCTGGAGTGCGGGAATTGCTGTCGTTGATCGATGGCTCGGATAATGAGGAGAAGGGAGATGATGAAGGTGAGGGAGACTTATTTGGAGAAGAGCCGGCGCGGCCCAACCGCCGGATGCTCGTGGCGGCAGGCACGAACCGGGGGCCGGCGGGCTTCGCGAGAACTTTGCTAGAGGAATACCGCAAGTGGACCGAGGCATCGCCAGCGATCGCGCACACGATTGAACAAGCCGACATGGTCGGATGCGGGCTGCAAGTGCGATTGGACCAGAAAGAGGGGAATAGCACTCGTGTCGGGTTGCGAGTGGCGCTCAACGACGGGTTCGAGGCGGACAAGGCGGATGCGCAAAGTGGGCTGCCCGATTCGATTTATGACAAGGGTGGCTTCTCGCTGGCCGGGAGTGGGCGCTTGCCGAAATCGGTCATCGAGACCATTGCGTGCGGCTACATGCAGACGATCGTGGAGGACATGAAGAAAGAAGAACGGACCGAGCTGGACGCTGATTCGTTGCGGCAGCTTAACGAGGCGGTGGAACAGGCGGCCGGCGAGATCCGCTCAGCCATGGTGGTGACGCAACCGGGCGACAAGCTGCCGCCAGTCTATACGAACAACTTCGCCGTGGTGCGAGTGGATTCGGCTCGGGATTTTGTCGGTCGGATAGGCGAGGCAATGCGGCTGTGGAACAAGGCGAATCACGAAGCCGACGGCGATACGAAATTGATCTTCGCCCTGGAGGGGACCAAAGTTGGCGAGCGTGCGGCGCAACAATATACGATTGATTTTGCCACGATGCTGGGGACGCCCGCGGTGCCGGAGATTCGGCAATCGATGGAGAAGCTGTTTGGGCCTGGGGGCAAGCTGCGGCTGTGGGTCGTGCCGACGGATGATCATACCGTGATGCTTGGGCAAGGAACGCAGGACCAGGTAGCGGCCGCGCTCAAGCTGCTCGACGGCAAGCAGCCGATCGATTGGAATCGCACCGAGACGCAACTGGCCAACCGGCTGTTGCCGGCGGAGTCGGATTGGCGATTGTTCTTCGATCCGCACCGCTACTTCGATTGGGAGCGGCGGCAGGCGATGGCTGTCACGGGAGTGTCGGTGATCGGCGGACCGCTGGTGCGGACGTTTCGGGAGAGCCCGCCGGTGGGAATCGCGGGCGGATTTCGCGAGCAGGAGTTGTGGGTCGACGTGGTCGCGCTTGCGCCGACAATCAAGAGCGCGTATGAATTTCTGACGCCGCAGAAGCCGGGACCAAGGATGCAGCTAAAGGCGCACGGACCGGCCCGCTAGGTAGACGGCGGAAGGCTTGGCGCGCGAAGCAAAAGCCGCGGCAAGGAGCTCACTCCATTTTGAGCATGCGGCGGATGCTGATATTTCTTGACTTGCCACTAATTCGTCGGCAAACGGAATCGCGACAAGATTTGCAAGTTTTCCCACAGTAATGCTCCCGACGTCGAAACGCCCTAGCGCCTCTGCTCCGTTTAGCGTGCCCATGCGAAGCACTTCCTGAGGATCGATCGTGGGATGCGAGCGCGCCACGAACTGCATGTCGGCCAGTAGGTCTAAGTCCAGGTTGGAAGCCCGGCTGTCGGTACCGAGGGCGACACGGATGCCAAGCTCTAATGCACGACACAAAGGATAAGGCGAATGCAGGAAAAAGGTGTGCGTCCGCGGGCAATACACTAGAGACATTTTTTCGCGTCTCGCGGACAGAAATTGCAATTCTTCGTCGTCCAGATAGTTGCCGTGAATGACCAGACTTCTCGGAGCATCTGCGAGCATTTGCAGATAATCGAGCGGTCGACTGCCGCTGGGAACGGCGGCAGGGTCCCACATACTTCGATCTTCTAAGAGCTGACGAAACGGACCTGCATTATCTCGAAGCAACTCAAGCTCCTCGCGACTTTCGGCGATATGCATCGCGACCGGCAGATCATGTTCACGAGCTTGAGCAACCAGGGCTTTTATCAGCTTTGGGGACACCGTGTACGGTGCATGCGGGCTGATACCGTGCAGAAGACGATGAGAGGGGGACTGAAATTTGATCCGCTCGACAAGGACGCGCAAAGCAGATTCGGCTCGGGCGAGCGAGAAGCCGATGACTTCGTGAAAGTGAGTGACATCGGCTCCCGAGGTGACTG
>CAZGMU010000027.1:0-5173 GCA_964526975.1 uncultured Planctomycetaceae bacterium | reverse complement strand
ACGCCATGGCGATGACTTTCGTGCAGGCCGCGATTGACGTTTTCAAGCGGAACCAAGTTTCCACGGCCACGTTCAGCAATCACCAGCCTGATCCAGTCGACAAACGGCATGCCGACGTTACCGAGCGGTCGCGAAAGGTAGCTGAATTCGAGATGCGTGTGAGCGTTGACTAATCCGGGGATGAGGGCGGTCCAGCCGAGGTCGATTACTTCGCCTCCTGGTGGCTTCGTGCCGACGGCGATGATTCGGTCGCCGTCGATTGTGACGACGCCGTTTTCGATCGGCGGTTGATCGACGGGGAAGATGACGCGGGCTTGGAGGGAAAAGGGCATGAGGTGATTGTAGCGGATCGGTTCCTGGAACCTTTTCTACACTGGAACCTTTTCTACACCCTTTTCTACACGTTTCAAAGAACGGGCACGGCTATTGAACCCCTGCGAAAATCCTGGTTTTTAAGATTCCGGTGCAATTGATCCTTGCATTCACCCACCTTATTGCCGCCGCTTTGTCGCCATTTCTCTATATCGTGGGGCATCTTTTTCAGCGTAAGGGCAGACAACATCAGTAACAAAAAAACTGCCTGGGATTGGTTTGCGCGTTTCGCGGAGTTTAGCAATTCGTTCTTGGATGTCACTAATCGCTTTGTCTTGCAACTCTTTCGGCATTTTGGATTCCTTCGGAATGATGGAGATTGCCCACTCCCCGGCCTCTATTTGCATTTCATAAAGCTTCTTATCACGCCGAGCTCGACACCACTCTTGCAGTAATTCGTGTTTCATGCCATTTGGAGCCTGGTACTGATACAAAGGGCGATCCATTGGCATTAACCCCGCGTATGCGCGATTTAGCCAACTCCGGGCAATTTCATAGCATACGTCCCCGCGAGAATCATTGTGCGCTGAATCATACCGCTCGACAGTGAAACAAAACCCGGGGTCGGTCAGGTGCTCGATAACACTTGGCCACGCTTCTTCAATATTGGATTCCAAGTCTTTAATAGCGGCTCGGACGCGAGCATATTCTTTCCAGTTGAAGTTTGCAGGAAAGATCGGCGTTCTGAGGCCGCTCGTTGTTTTAAACAGCTCGGGTGGATCATTCGTGGTTGTTAGTGCATTAATGAGCCGCTCACCTTTTTGGTTCACGATCAACGGCGCCGCGGTCTTTGCTATTACTTCTTTTGCCTCTTCGGCCGTCGCAGTTGCTGTAATGACAGCAAACCACGAACATAGCAGAAGCTTGTGCATATTTAGCTGCTTGACTATTTGGCGGAACATCGCTCACCCACGTCATTTTAAAAAGGACGGAACTCGCGGGCGGTGGAGACGGTTTATTTTCAAGCTACCGATTTCTGGCGATCCTTCATATCCCGTTACGGCATCAAGATACTCATTGTAATTGAGGCCCGTGACCGTGCCGTCAGCACCATAAGGTGGTACCCATAAACCACCACCGATATAGATTTTATTACTTCCCTCATCGCCAACAATGGTTTGGAATTTCGGATTCTTCACCCAAGTTTGATCTCCTGGCAGCAGCTTCTTGCGGTCGATTCCAGCATTGTTGGTTTCAACGTCCTCTAATTCGCTCTTGATGATGCCGTCTTTCTCAGTCCTATCAGGATCAGGAAACAAAGTGCCTGGTACTTTCCCCGCGACAAACGCGTCGAATTTACCTCTCCGACCAATGCTTTCTGCATATTGCGCTTGCCCGCGAAGTTTGTTTAACTCGGAAGCTTGCCTGCACTTTGTACCGTACCGATCATTCCCGCTTCTGGTAAACCCGTGCTCAAGCCCCTTGGAAGGCGAGCCACCTTGCTTAAACCTCCACTTTCCTGTGGCCGGGTCTTCCTCCCAATGCGTTGGGTCTCGTTGATCCTGCGTACCTCCGCTCGCCACTTTCCCGGACAGTGCAGCATCAACAATTTTAAGCCGAAGCTCCTTTTCGGCCTTGGTAATTACGCCAGCCTTCACTGCCGCGTCCAACTCGTCTCGAGCAGTTTTAACCTGCTGAGGTCTATTTGCGTCATTGATGATTTTATAGAGGCCCGTTGGGTCGATACCATTCAATGGATTATTTGACACGTATCTGAATAGATTCTGTTCACTGCGTGCCGGATCCTGGCTCAACCATCTGCCAGTGACAGAATCGTACACCCGCTCCTTAACATTAAATAACCCTGTTGCGGAATCCAAGTAGTAGCCCAGCTGCCCGATGAATCTGAAGGGATTAACTACCGCGCTGTCGGATGTGAGTTGCTTCCCAAACGCGGTCTGTGAGTATGAGGTCCTCACATTTTGATCAGCATCGGTCAACACGCGTGTGCTGCCGACGGCGTCGAAATGGTAGTAGCTTGTCTTCCAAGCCATGGTCATCTACTCCTGTCGCCGTTGGCTAATTAAGCCACCATACAGCCCCGGCTCGTGAGTATATTCGGCCTGCGTGACATTGCTGGCGTTGGTCTCGGCAAGGTATGCCTGATCATCGTAAACGAACCGGGTGGTACCACTCACATCCTGCGTCTGATGTCGCAGAGCATCCGCCCGATAGGTGTTCGTCGTTCAAAGGGATGTTAATAATCGCTCGTTCGTCCTTTTACGCCTACTTTTGTCCTGATCTTATTGCTGTTCCTAAATGCTTCGCGAGGGGATGCCCACTGGATCACGGAAGCCAATAGAAATAGGTACATGCTGGCAAGCCATAAATAGTAGCCGAACATTAAAGCTTTATGTAACCACAGCGAAGAGAGTACAGCGCTGACGAACGCAAGCGAGATTGACCAGCCCTTCTGACATTTGAAGAAACAAATCAGCCCAATAAGCCAAGATACATTGGCGCACCACAACAGAAATGGCGGAGGAAAAGCAGTGGCTACAGATTTACTGAACGCTGAGAGCATTGAGAGGTAAAACACTTCATAGCCAAATAAATCTCCATTTTTGTCCGGCACTACTGGTAAACACAATGACGTTACGAACGTAAGTAAGCTTAAGTATATCGCGTTGAACCCACATCGCTGTGCCGTGGAATTAAACATTTAAGATTAGCGTCAAACGTATTCAAAAAACTTCAACTCGATAATATGGTTGCTTCCGCGATAGCAACTTGCGTCCCATCTATGTTCCGGTTCAAGTGGAAATGGGATAAATGGTGTCAGGAACCGTTTTTTTGTTTTTTGGGCCTTCCGGGCGGGCGAAGCGTGGATTCCAGGCCCAGCTTTTTTACGGTCCAGTCGCTCCACGTCGAGCCGCCAAACGGGCTGCCGCGTTCGACGGACCGTTGGATCGCCATAAACTCGGCCTCGGTGAGAGGTTCGTTCACATGCTCCACCCAGCCCGGACGTCGCGCGAGCGGCCAGGCCGAGAGCAATCGCTGGTCTTCCGCCGAACCTCGCAGCCAGCGATACAAACTGCCCCACTGCCACGCTTCGGCCCGCCGCACGAGATTGGCGCGGGCCGCATTCCGCTCCACGTACCGCGCGACTGTGTAAAAATGCTTGTCCGCCTCGACGGGAAACGACTTGAAGCGACCCTGATACACATGGCCGGAGCCCGTCGAGCCGCGATGCGCATGCCACCGCTGCGTGTGCGTCAGCGTCAGCCAGCCCACAAACCGCGACAACTCCCCATCCTTCCGCGGCCAAATCACAAGATGCCAATGGTTGGGCATCACGCAATAGGCCAGCAGTCGCGTCTCGGTCCGCTCCACCGCCTCGGCCAGCACCCGCTCGAACGCTTCATAGTCCTTGTCGTCGTCGAAAATCGGCATCCGCGCATTGGCGCGGTTCAGCACATGATAGACATAGCCTCCCAACGCAGCTCGCAATGGTCGTCCCATGCCCGTCCAACATACCCAAATGCCAGCCAGCCGTCAAGAAACGGTTCCTGACACCTTTTCTGCCGCGAAGACTCAGGGCGTGCCACTCAGCGGAACGAGGCGCGCAGATTCGCACCGGTATCAATCGATGCTGGCCGGCACTGGGTGGTGGGATTGGCGGGCGCGGGCTTCGCCGATTTGCTCTTCGGGGGTGGCCTGGTAGGGGAGGCGGTGGAACCAGAAGAGCAACAGAAGTGCGGCGGCCGTGGTGACGGCCAGCATGGGCCAGGGGTAATGGAGTTCGCCGGGAGTTGGCTGGGGCGCTAGCTTGTTCATGATCGTTGGGCCGACGAACATCAGGCCGTTGTACGTCATGTGGAACAACATACCGGGGATCAAGCTGCCGGTTTGCACGGCGACGTAACCGATCACGACGCCTAGGGCCGTGGCCGAGAGCGATTGCTGGATGACGCCGTGGGCCATGCCAAAGAACACGGCCGAGAGGCCGATGGCCCACCGTTTGCTACCAAGATGGCGCAGGCCGGAGAGAATAAATCCGCGAAACGCCAGCTCTTCGCAAATCGCTGGGAGCACGGCGAGCATTACATAGGGAATCCACCAGTAGGGCGCTGTTTTGAAGAAGTCTTCGAACGACATAAGGGCGTTCTTGACGTTTTCTTGCACCGGGTAGAGCGTTTGAATCCATCCGGCCAGTAAAACGCCGAGCGGGTGCAGGCAAACGGCCAGTAAAACGGCGGCGATGCAAGACAGCAATCCTGGCCGACGATCGAGCAACAAGGTTTTCAGCGGCCGGCCCGTGAGCATCAGGGCCATCAGAACGGCCGGCAAGGCGATGCAGACGACCTGGCTGATGAAGATGATCGTAACGAAGTATTTGAATGTTTGCACTTCCGGCGCGTTGGCAGCGACCGCCACGTCCATGAAGAACTTGGTGACGAAGATCAGCACGACGCAAAAGAACGCCTCGGGCAGCGAGGGCGTGTCCTGACGATCGCGGATCAAGTGGAGCAACCAGCGGCGTGGATCGAGGCGCTCGCTTTCGCGGAAAAGGACCGATTCTTGATTGAATTGGTAAACAGCCCAGCGGATTGCGAGGTGGCAGCAGATTAATGTGACGGCGGTAACGGGAACGAAATAGCGGAGCGCGTCGGCAAAGTCTCCCTGCACGAGCGCCATGACGAGGAGCACGACGCCGGTGACCGGGATCAGGGCATTGCCGAGGTTCAGCTCGGTGCCGGGCGCCAGGGGGAGCATCATCAATGGCATGCTGACCAAGAGGAGCGGCATCAGGTAGTACTGGCCTTCCTTCGAGCTGCGGGCAAACGCGGCGCAGGCGAGG